>JAAZDD010000186.1 GCA_012512955.1 Clostridia bacterium | reverse complement strand
GGGGCCTTTACCACGGCAGCGGTAGTGTATATTTTCAACCGGAAGAAATTTGCACCCCTCTTGCGGCCGGCAATTCTAACAGGCTTTTTGGGTTATATCCTGGTAGCGTTGGGACTGGTCTTCGACCTCGGAAAATATTACTATATCTGGCATGCGATTATTTACTGGCAACCTCGCTCCGTGATGTTCGAAGTTGCCTGGTGCGTGATGCTCTATTTGACAGTACTGGCCTTGGAGTTCAGCCCGGTGGTCTTTGAAAAATTCCGGAACGCCAGAGCCCAAAGGATTATTCACAGCATTACCATTCCATTGGTTTGTGCAGGCATCATTCTTTCTACTCTACACCAGTCATCTTTGGGCTCTTTGTTCCTGATTGTACCTTCGAAACTCCATCCCCTGTGGTGGACGCCCCTGCTGCCGGTCATGTTTTTCGTCAGCGCTGTGGCCGTAGGCATCGGGATGGTGATTGTGGAGAGCAGCCTTTCCACCCGTTCCTTCGGGCTTAAGTCGGAGGCCCCTATCCTGGCCGATTTTGCCAAGGCTTTGCCGGTAATCTTGGGCATCTATTTTGTCCTCAAAATAGGGGATCTGGCCTACCGGGGTTATTTAGGATCACTTTTTGAAAGCAGCGTGGAAAGCAACATGCTCCTGTTGGAACTGTTGATCGGCGTTCTAGCTCCGGGAATCATGGCTGCCATTCCCTCCCTGCGGCAAAACAAAAAGACCTTGGTTTCCATTGGAGCACTGGTAGTATCAGGTGTAATCATCAATCGTTTCAATGTGGCTTTAGTGGGCATGGCTGCTGCTACCGGTCAATCCTATTTCCCCAGCTGGATGGAAATCAGCATTACCGCCATGCTGGTCGCCGGTGGAGTCCTGGTCTACACCTTTGTAGCGGAAAACTTCCCCTTGTTCGTGTCCCATGCTGAACCGGCGGAAGCAGACAAGGCTGATAAGACTGCCCAAGTAGCTTAAAGGAAGAGGAATAAATAATCCCTCCCGGTCCAAACTAAGGATTAGGAGGTGGTTATAATGCAGCAACAACACATTCACTGCAGCGTTAACAACTGTCATTACTGGAATCAGGGGAACAAATGTGCAGCTAGTGAGATTATGGTGACTAGCGATCGGGTCGGGAACTCCATGCCGGACCGGTTTGATGCTACTCAAGCCCAATCGATGGTGCCCACACCGGCCAGCAGTTGCATGGAAACCTGTTGTAAAACCTTTGTGGAAAAAGGTTCGCGGAACACTAACGTTGACGGCATAACTCGCCTCTAATTTACACCTAAGACAGCAGTCATCCTGATTGCTGTCTTTTTCGCTTTTTGCAGTTGGACGGGGTGTGCCGAGCTGTTGCCGGTGATGGTCTGATGTTCCCAACCGGTGCCGCCGGTTACTGACAGGGTTGATAGACAGGGGTAACCCCAAGGGCTTGGGCGATTTCTCCGCTTAAGGCCATTAAATCTTCTTTACTGAGTTCCCGCAGGGATCTCTTGCCCAGGGCTTGCAACCCTGCTTTCATTTCATCGCTGACGGCCATGAGAAATTTGTATAAGCTCCGGGCACCTTGTTCGATATCAAATTTGTCTGCATACCTGCCGCTTTCCCAGGCCACTTGGGTGGGAGGTTCAAAGGGGAGTGCTTTCCAGGACTGTAGTTCGGCGGTGGCGTAGAGGGCGGCACTGCCAATATAGACTGCATCGGCTCCTAAGGCGATGGCTTTCAGAAAATGGCCCGGAGTGCGTAAACCCCCGGAAATAACCAGGTCCACCTGTTTTCTGGCCCGGGTTTTTTCCAGGTAATCAACGGCCCTGCTTAAGGCAAAGAGGGTGGGAACCCCAAAATCATCCTGCAGGATGGGATGGGAGCCCTTGGTGGCTGCTTCTGCGCCGTCAATGCAGATGACATCTACCTCTGCTGCCAGGAGCCAGTCCAGATCTTTTTCCAGGTATTTGCCGGCCCCGATCTTGGCGGCAATGGGAATCCCCCCGGTTATCTTGCGCAATTCCTTCACTGTCCTGATCAGGTCCTGGCCGGAATTAATGCCGGGTATCCGGGAATGGGCGGTAACGGATTGATGTTCAGTCACACCAAATCGTTTCCTGAGGAGGGGTCTCATTTCTTTGGCCGCCAGGGTATGACTGGTGCCCCCGGTAGCTCCCTGGCCGAACTGGAGCTCAATCATGTCCGCTTGCTGCAATATTTCCGGTTCTTTGTTCCAATAACCCCTGTTATACTGTAAAATCAGTTGCTGGGCAGCTTCCCTTTCTTTCGGCAGAAAGGGACCTTCCCCTGTATTGGAGGCAATACCCGCCAAGGCGGCACCTTTCGCCAGGGCTATTTTAAAAGGTTCGCTCAGGGCAACCCCGTAAGCCATGGCGGAGATCATAATGGGCATGGTCAGTTGTAAAGGTTTGACTGCTTTTTTCCCGATAAAAGTGGTCAGGTCGATTTGTGCCTGGTCCGGGGTGGGCATGGTATCAATTTGGGCCATGTTGAACATTAAATCGTCCATAGAGGGAAAAGCCTTAGGTGAGCCTAAAGGGCGATCGATGGCCCTGCCTGTTTGGGCTCTCAGGCTGTTCTCGATGATGGTTTGGGCACCGGAACGCTTGCCGGCAGATACCAGTTCCCACATATTTTCATCGTAGCTGTCCGTCAACAATATTTTGGAGGCCCTGGCCACTTCAGAAGCCACCAGTTTACGAGAGGCGTATTTGAGGCCAAAATAACCGCCCAGGATCGGGGCTGCCAAAGCCAGGTAGGGAGCGTATTTGCGAATAATACGGGACAATGAGGACACCTCTCCTTCTGTACTAGTGTGGAATTGCACCGGCAAAAATATTCGGTGACAGGATCCAATGAAAAAAAGGGTTTTTTTCCTGAATAGCAAACATCTTTAAAAGATGTTCGCTTTTATATTGAACAGTGGGGATGAAAAATGGATCAAAAGTCGTTATTGGAATTACTCAAACAAGTGCAAAAAGGAACAGTCAGTCCGGAAAGTGCTGTTCAGGAACTGAAAAAACTGCATTTTTCCGATCTGGGTTTTGCCAAAGTGGACCACCACCGGGAACTGCGCAAAGGTTTTCCGGAGGTCATTTTTTGCGCCAACAAGACGCCGGAACAAGTGGCGGCAATCAGTGTCAAACTGGCCGAACAGACGGAAGGCAATATCCTGGCTACCAGGGCCGACCGGGAGGCTTACCGGCAGGTGGCGGCCCTGTTGCCGGAGGCTGAGTATCATGAATTGGCAAAAGTGATCTTAATTCGCCGGGGTATTCAGGAACAGAGAGGGCACATCCTGGTGTTGTCCGCCGGCACCTCCGATTTGCCGGTGGCGGAAGAAGCGGCCCTTACTGCTGAAGCCATGGGCAACAAGGTGGAACGGATCTATGATGTGGGAGTGGCAGGACTGCACCGGTTGCTCCGGTATCAAGACAGCCTGCTGGCGGCCAGGGTCTTTGTGGTGGTGGCCGGTATGGAAGGGGCCTTGCCCAGCGTCATCGGGGGCCTGGTTGATAAGCCGGTCATTGCCGTCCCCACCAGCGTGGGTTATGGAGCCAGTTTTGGCGGTTTGGCCGCCCTCCTGGGGATGCTGAACAGCTGCGCCAGCGGGGTAAGTGTAGTCAATATTGATAACGGTTTTGGGGCCGGGTACCAGGCATCCCTAATCAACCGGCTGGGAGGTTAATCGATGAAAATTGCTTATTTTGATTGTTTTGCCGGGATCAGCGGTGATATGATCCTGGGGGCATTGGTTGATGCGGGTTTGGAACTGGCTGTCTTAAAAGAGGACCTCTCTTTACTCGGGCTGACCGGGTATGAAGTTGTTGCCGAGCACGTGACCAAGAGGGGCATTAGCGGCACTAAGGTGACGGTAAGGACGGAGGAAGAAAAGGCCCACCGTCATCTGGCCGATATTCAACGGATCATCGGCAACAGCGGACTACCGGAACCGGTGAAAGAACAGAGTATTGCCGTTTTTACCAGCTTGGCGGAGGCGGAAGCCAAGATTCACGCTACCACGGCGGACAAAATTCACTTTCATGAAGTGGGTGCCCTGGATGCCATCATCGATATTGTAGGTGCCGTCAGCGGTCTTTTTCGTTTGGGCATTGAGGAAGTCTATGCTTCTCCGGTACGGACCGGCACCGGATTTGTTAAATGTGCCCACGGTCTTTTGCCGGTACCGGCCCCAGCGGCTTTGGAACTGTTAAAAGG
>JAAZDD010000185.1 GCA_012512955.1 Clostridia bacterium | reverse complement strand
CCTGACAAATCCTTGCCAGAAAAGAAATTGTTTCCTCTGCAAATTTAAAGGGAGCTTCTTTTTTTAATTCTTCAGCCTCAAAAACCAATCCTCGCTTTTCGGCAATCCGTTGTCCTTCTACCAGTATACTGTTAATAGCCTTAAGCCAACGATCTTCCCGGATATCCCGAATATCCAACGAAAAATTTGCCTGAGCAGGGATCGTATTGATGGCATTGGGCTGAATCCCCAACTGACCCATGGTAACTACAAAGGGGTCCCCTATATCCTGAGCCATTTTTTCCAGGCGACAGTGCAATTCGCTGACCGCCAGGAGGGCGTCCTTACGAAGGGACATAGGGGTGGCGCCGGCATGGTCCCCTTGTCCCCGGTAAGTTCCCCGGAGCCAGTAAATGCCCTTTATTGCTTCTACTACGCCAATGGAGTTGCCACTTTCCTCCAGAACTCCCCCTTGCTCAATGTGGAGCTCGAAGAAAGATTTATATTTACCCGGCATGGCCCGCGCCTTTCCTATCTGTTGTGGGTCTAAACCCATTTGAACAAAAGCGTCAGCCAATGATACCCCGCCAGCATCCCGTTTTTGCTCTAACTCGACAGGATCCACCCTTCCTGCAATGGCTCTGCTGCCAAGAAGACCGGCATGAAAGCGAACCCCTTCTTCATCGGAAAAGACGATTACCTCCACCGGACACCGGAGTTTATAGCCCCGTTCCTTAATAGTTTCCACAGCTTCCAGGGCCGCCACCACTCCGGCCACTCCGTCAAACATGCCTGCGTTGACCACAGTATCAAGATGGGAACCGGTAGCCACCACCGGGCCGTCTGCCCCGGCCTCCAGCCTTCCGATAATGTTACCCGCCGGATCTACTGTAACAAGCAGACCCAGTTCCTCCATCATCGCCATTACCAGCTGCCGGGCCTGAAAATCTTCCGGGGAAAAAGCCAAGCGTGTCCACCCGCCGGCAGCACTCCGGCCAATTTGGTTGATCTGCTCCATTCGCAGTTTTATTCTTGCCGGGGACACACGCAATTTAAATACCTACCATGGAGACAATCAAAGCCATTCTCAAAGGCAGCCCAAAACCGACTTGTTTAAAGTAAAGTTCGAATTCAGTATTATCGATATTAAAATCAAATTCTCCTGCAAACCGCGGTAAAGAATGCATTAAGCCGATAATTTTGCCTTGTTCTTTTTTGGCCCGCTCAAAAGGCTCCAGACCAATGTAGAAGGTATCTTTATACAGCATATACAGGTCTCTTTCGGCGCCACCTTTGGGAATACGGCAACCGGGCAGATAGACCAAATCCGATTGCATAATCAGCTCATCATGTTCCTCCGGAGTGGGGTCGAATACTTCGGTCACATTGACACCGTAACTCTTGACTTTTTCCAGGATCTCAGGCAATGTGGGCAAGTCTTTGGGGCTGGCATAAATAATATCGGCCCCCAACTGGGCCAATCCCAAAGCAAAGGACTGCCCGCTACGGGCTCTTGATAAGTCGGGACTGGTGATCAAAACTTTTAATCCTTCAAAGCGGCCTTTTACTCTCCATACAGTGTACAGATCCAGTAAACCTTGGGTAGGATGAGTTACATGACCATAACCACAACTGATTACCGGAATGGTAGCTGCAGGCAGATCGGCAAAAACCCTTTTATCATCATAATGCCTCAGTGCTAAAATGTCAGCGTACTGTGAAATTGTCCTTAAAGTATCCCACAATGATTCGTCTTTTGCTGCTGAGGAACTCTGCAAGGGGTTAGATTCGGAAATTACGGTACCACCCAGCTTGTTCATGGCTGTTTCAGTACTGAGCCGGGTTCTGGTACTGGGCTCAAAGAACAAAGTACAAAGGGTTTTCCCCTGCATCAGATTCAATCCGGTTCTGGTGTACGGTTCCAGCATCTCTGCCAAACGGAAGAGCGCCATCAGTTGCTCTTTGTTCATATCCGAAAGGAAATTTAAATTCCTTCCCCTTAGACCTGTAGCATCTGCGTAGTCAACTAGTTTGATTGGGCTTGAAACAGTTTGCTTGACCACTCTATTTCACCTTTCCTTTCAAAATATGATATACATTGCTTTTGCTGCATTAGATTCTTGACCGGTGCTTTTTTGCCTTTGTCCTCTGTTGCTTATATACAGGGCCGATAATTATCCTCTATTTCCATATCCCCATAGGCCAAACAAAAAAGGTCGGCATCACGCCGACCTGCTACCGTCTGTTTTTAACAAGATGGTATATTTTAAGGCCCATTTCCAACTCCAGCCGGTTTTCCCTATTGTCAAGATCCAAGCCCGTTACCGCTTTTATTCTTTCTATTCTATAGAGCATTGTTTTGTAATGAATGTAAAGTTTTTTAGCAGCCTTACTGGCATTACCGTTGCATTCCAACAAAACTTCCAGCGTTTGTAACAAATTAGAGTTATATTGTTCGTCATAGGCAATAAGATCGTGAAGGGCCTGGGGAACAAACTCCTCCGGTTTCCAACCTTTTTCCACCAGCTGGCATAAAATCCGGTAAACACCCAACTCCTGAAAACCGACAACTACCTCTCCACCATGAATCAGCCGACCAAATGCTATCGCATCCTTGGCCTCCCGATAACTGCGGGGCAACTCCTCTAAATAACTGGCCGTACTACCCATACCGACACTGAGGTTAAGCCTGGGATACTGTTTTTCCAGTTTCACTTTTACTTGCTGTCCAATCTTTTTTATAGTAAGCAAATCATCGGCATCAGAGTGGCCGTCCTCCACCGGATAGAACACAATATACGATTCGCTGTGGTTGCCGATAATATAATTGCCATTCAACAAGCCAAACAAAGCATTGGTAATTAAAGAGCTGATTTCCCCTTTCAATTTCTGAGCTATTATGCCCTCTTTATCCCCACTGTCCAATATATAGTTATTTAAATTCTCAATTTCAAAGATCACTACCCGAAAAGGCTTACGTAAATCCCAACCGATCATACCGGCCCTTTCGTAGATTATCTCCGGCATACTAAAGCGAGCATAAATAATATCATGAATAAGATCATTCTTGAATCTTCGTTCCACTTCAGCCACGGCCATTCTTTTAACCATCTCCAAACAGATCACGGTAGCGGCATGTTCCAGACTGATCATATCCAGCTTCTCTAAGGATCTGTTCAACTCCACCACAACTAAATAAGCATGCAGCTGATTAAGATATTTAATTGGAACCACTACCTGCCGGACGGGTTTCTTTCCCAGTTGAGGATATAATACAGTCCTCCGGTAGAAATAAAGCTGCTTATTCATATTAATCGGAGAGTAAAGACAATTGTCCTCCCCCGTTTCCTCGAAATTGCACAACCCTTCTTGGGTTGCCGCCAGGCAGTTATAATTCTTGTCATAAACGGCAACAGGATTGTCAATAAGTTCCTCCAGGGAAGCAATTACTTCAGAGGGCCCTTCCCCCGCTAAAGCCAAAGAAGTAAAACGATCATGGACCTCCTTATAATAGTTCAAAATTCGCACTTGTTTATTGAACAGCTCTGCCATAATGGGATGGATCGCATCTACATACCTGATATCCCCTTCCAAAGCGATGACAGGTAACTGGAATGTATTGGCCGTTTCAATAATTTCCCGCGGAACTTCGTCAACGAACCGGTGGACCTTGACGATTAAACCGCTGGCCTCTTTTTCCACCAGTTTAACGATTAACTCCTGCTCGGCAGCCAGATCCTCCTGGAAAGGATAAAGGCTGGTAAACAGTAACTCGCCACCCCGTAACCAATTGACAATATCGGGGGATTCAATGATAGTTACTCCGGTAACTTGATTGCTGATTTTTTCTTTTCCTGCAACTAACCTGGCATGATTTCTCATGGGACTAATTCTTAATACTTTCTCAATTGTTAAGCTCAAGCTGATCAACCCCCTATACGGGATTTTTCGAGAATTTTACCGGTTTTTCCTGTCTTTCAGCCATACGAAATAAGAAGACTTCCTTTATTTGGCATAAAGGAAGTCTTGCTTTGCCGGTTCCTCAACATCAAAGCTCTACATCACGGTTCATATCTTTGGAATAAATGTAATAGACCGGCCCTCTGCCAATGCAATAGCAAGCCTGCGGCACATAAGACCCAAACCAGACAAAATCATCCGCTTTAACAGGCAGCCACTGATCATCCAACAGGTACATTCCCTCTCCCTCCAGGAAATAGATCCCGTGCTCCTGGACATGTGTCTCCACAAAAGGATGCATACCGTCAGGATAAAACTTTAACGTATGAATATTAAAGTCAAATCCTAATTCATTGGGCAGCAGGTCCCGCACTCTTACACTTTCCATCCCGTCGTAAGGCTGGTCAGGCATCTCATTGAGATTGCCGGTCACAACATAGGTGGAATAACCCTCCAGGGGCTTATAGCGCTGCTTGTACAGCAGCAAACTCCAGTTGCCGGCTCCCGTATTCTCAAAACCTACCGCACATGAAGCAGGTGCATAGATATAAGCACCGGGTACTAACTCATAAGCTTTTCCGTCTACCGTGATCACGCCTTGGCCGGCACGACAATACACAAAACTCTCAATACCGTCCTTTTGCATTGGCTTTTCTGTTTTGCCACCGGGTTTAAACTCTACCGTATAAAAGGCAAAACTGGCACCCATTCTTGGATCGGCCAAGACACTGACCCGGCAATCCTGATGGGGAAAAGGAGGAATGGAATTGTTGACCCTTCCTTCCGGCGGTATTAACGCCCACCGGCCATGATCAATAATCGCTCTGGTAGATAACAAGTCCTTCGGATAACCCATATCGCAAGCCACCTTTCATTGTGTTCTTTCCCTTTCATATATTCTTATAGCAGAGAACAAAGCCTTTATCCCATCAGGATAAGCACCGGTCCGATAATTTATCCAACTTAGCGTGTTGGCAAACAGGGATAAGAAACCCGGCTGACCTTTTACTGGTTTGGATAGAGGTGACTAATTTCACAAGTAGAAATTTTTTATCATCATTTTGTAAGGAGGCGTTTCTATGGCAAATCATCCGACAATTAGAGCTATACCGATTGATGCAAAAAGCTTTGAGCCTTATGGACAAGTCATCGAAGCTCGCGGAGTCCCCCAGATTATTAACCAGGGAACAGGAAAAAGATACAACAATCTGGCTGAGGTAGATATGACAGAAGGCACCGGGGTCATTAACTTGGGTATTCTTCATACTCAGGCAATGGAGCCATCCTTTAATTTAATGGAAAGACATCACTACACCTCGCAAACTTTCATTCCACTGAATGGAACCAGAAGCTTGGTTGCCGTGGCACCTCCTCAACTGGATCAACCTCAAGTGGATCAAATAGAAGTATTTATCCTCGAAGGTAATCAAGGAGTAAATTTTAACCGGAAAACTTGGCATCATACCCTTATTCCCATCGATGGACCGGGTGAATGCATAATTATGAACCGGGGTGGCGATATCCCTGATGACTGTGAGTTAGTCTACTTCGACAATGAACAAAAAATAATCATCGAATTTTAGTAATGTAAAGGAGTGGAAAAAGATGTATAGACCGTTAGATCCACCTAGCCGAATTTTGTTGGGACCCGGCCCCAGTGACTGCCATCCAAAAACCCTGTTGGCCCAGGCTATACCGGTAATCGGGCATATGGATCCTGCTTTTGTGGCCATCATGAATGAAGTTGCAGAGCTGCTGAGAGAGGTTTACGGCACTCAAAACAAATTAACGCTGCCCATGTCTGCCACCGGCAGTGCCGGTATGGAAACAGTAACTGTCAATTTGATTGAGCCAGGCGACAATGTTATCGTCTGCGTTAACGGTCTCTTTGGGGAAAGATGGGTAGATGTAGCAACCCGGGCAGGAGCCAATGTGACTGTTGTGGAAGCTCCTTGGGGAGAAGCAATTGATCCCGCCGATGTTGAGGCAGCTATTAAACAAGGTTCCTTTAAAGCTGTGTGCTTAGTTTATGCAGAAACTTCCACCGGCGTCAGGCAGCCCCTGGAAGACATCGCCAAGATTGCTCATGACCATGGTGCCCTTTTCGTTACGGACTGTGTCACTGCCATTGGCGGTATCCCTATTGAAGCGGACAAAGTCGGGATTGATGCAGCTTATGCAGGCACCCAAAAATGTTTAAGCGCTCCCCCGGGACTGGCTCCCGTTACTTTCAACCAGAGGGCGCTGGATATTATTATGAACCGGAAAACCAAAGTCCAGAGCTGGTACCTGGATCTGACCATGATAGCCCAATATTGGGGTGGCACCAAGCGCGCCTATCACCATACCGCTCCTATTTCTAATGTTTTTGGATTGCATCAAGCTTTAGGCCTCATCCATGAAGAAGGCCTGGAAAATGTCTTTCTGCGTCATGCCACATTAGGGAAAGCATTACAAAAGGGACTAGAAGCCATGGGCCTTAAACTTTTGGTGAAAAATCCGGAGCATCGTTTGCCCAATTTAACCACTTTCTTAATTCCCGAAGGCATTGATGATGCAACAGTCAGAAGTCAGTTGCTATCACAATACGGCATTGAAATCGGCGGCGGCTTAGGCTCCTTGTCTGGTAAAATATGGCGAATCGGTCTGATGGGACACTCCTGCCGGGCCCGAAACGTGATAATGGTCTTAGGTGCTTTAGAGACAATTTTAACTGAGTTGGGCTATAAATGCGACAAAGGAGCCTCCTTAGCTGCTGCCCAGGAAGTGCTCGCTGAGAAATAAATGTGACCGAGACTCCTGGTTTCTTAAAGAAAACCAAGGAGTCTTCGCCATCTACACACCTATCCAACCTTGGAAGCTGTGTAAACCGGTTATTATCGTAAGTGGATAAAGGATTCAAAGGGTTTTGTGTGAAATTTCACAATAAATAAGTGAAAAAAATCTTTTTAGAAAGGTGGTGCAACAGGATGTAGCTGTCTTCCGGTTTCCTATCCTGTTTGACAATCTATTTAATTTTACTAAGGGGAGGACAAGACTATGACCTTGGATGTTGTCATCACAATCGGAGTGGGCTTTATTGTATCCGTGGCCACAATAGCAGTCTTGTATAAGGGTAACAGGTACTGGAAAGATCGGGATCCCTACGACGGGGAGCTTGATGAGCAACCTGGTCATGCACCTGAAGGAGCCCCAAAAAGTGCCGTGTAAAAAACGGAGCTGAGGCTATGCTTTATCACCTGAGTACTTAGGAGGCTTTTACATTAAACAACAACTGTAGAAGGGGAGTTGAATACAATGACAGCATTTATTTCGCCCCAAGCAGCAATAGGTCTACTGCTTGTATTATCCTCACTGTTCGTAGGGATGGGCTATTATTACAGCCGCAGGATGGAAAAAACCACCGATGATTATTTGTTTGCGGGTCGAAATGTGGGCTTGGCCTTATCTACCGCTGCATTATTAGCATCGTGGATCACGGGTAACAGTATGATGTCGGCTCCCGAACAAGGCTATACCATCGGCCTGGCCGCTTTAATCGGCTATACAACTTGTGGTTTAGGTCTTGTTTTCTTTGCTCCCTTGGCTATCCGAGTCAAAAAGCTAATGCCCAACGGATTGACTGTGGGAGACTTTTTCCGGCTCCGTTACGGCAGAAATGCCTGGTACTTGTTTTTGGTATTACAAGTTTATTACTTTTTCGGCTTTTTGATGACCCAAGCCATGGGCGGCGGTTTATTGATCCAGGCGCTGTCCGGCCTTGATTACAAAGTCGGGATGATTGCCATTATGACCGTGGTGACTCTGTATACCTTACAAGGCGGCATGAGAGCCGTTGTCACTACGGATTTTATCCAGTGCCTGTTGATTCTGTTTCTTCTCCTGCTCACCGGTGGCTTGGCCTACGCCAAACTGGGTTTCGGCAATGTCTATAAAGGAGTAATGGCCATAGAACCATCCAGAATGAACCTGCTGGCCTGGGCAGGGATTATGGCAGGCTTCAGTAACCTTATTTTCAGCTTGGGCGAGATTTTTGCCGGCAACATCTGGTGGCAACGTCTCTACGCAACCAACGAAAAGATAATGAAAAGGTCCTATGTTATTGCCGGTTTTACCTGGATGATGGTGCCTTTGGTCTCCGGCTCCATGGCCTTGGTTTCCATTGCCATGAAGTTGAATATCCCTCAAGTCAATATGGTCTTCCCTATTTTGGCTTCCACTGTCCTCGGAACCGCAGGTTCGGTTCTCGTCTTCGTAGTAATCTTCTGCGCCCTGGCTTCTACCTTGAGTGCGTTGCTGACTTCCTCTGCCAACCTGATAGCCCAGGACGTTTACAAAAATATTTTCAATCCAAAGGCTACAGACCTGCACGTCTATAAGGCTGCAAAAATACTGATTGTAGTTCTGGCTGTGGTCACCATGGCCTTGGTCTGGGAACCCAGAACTACCATGTACAAACTGTTGATGCTGACAGGCCCCTCAGTTTCTTCCATGGTCTGGCCAATCATGTACGGTTTGTACCGCAAGGATGCCAACAGCACCGCCGCGATTGCAGCCATGCTGGTCGGAATGCTGGCCGGGCTCTATGGCTATTTCAACATCTCGCCATTCTCCGCACCTATTTGCAGCATTACCGCTTCCGCCCTCATTACCTGGTTGGGAGCAACCTTTGCGCCTGACAGAAACTTCAGGTGGTCATATTTGAATATGCCTCGCGTCAATAACTAAGGAAAGGGGAATGACACCATGAATGAATGGGTATACCTGGCTTCCCAAAGCACTTTTACACTGCTGGTGGGCTTAAGTATGGCAGGGTTAGGCATCATGGCTTGCTTCATCGTTTACATGTTGATTCAGGAACTGAAAAGAGGTTCCATCTGGTAAAACAATGTCAATGGGCAATTGGGAGGGGCCACCAGGCCCCCTGCCTCCCTGTACAGGGTATTCATGGACGGAAATTCTGCAGTATAGATGGGGAGGACCTCATCATTGAAATCAATCAAAATTACCGGCCTTTTTGTCATAGGCCATGACGGTCAGGATCATGTGGTATATAAAAACGGGGAAGTTGTCTATCAAGGGGATAGGATCATCTTTGTGGGCCACAACTATCCGGGAGCCGTGGATCAGGTAATTGAGGCAGGGCGAGCCATTGTCAGCCCGGGCTTTATCGATTTGGAAGCCGATGTGGATACCGATCATGCTCTCATCGATGTGGCTATCCCTCACCGGGATGAAGATAATTTCATCATGGGCAAGAAGTACCGCACCACGGATCCTTTTACTTTGGAGGAACTGAGTATCCGGCAGCGAATGTCACTGGCAATGCTGATCATGAACGGTATCACCACGGCAATGCCCATTGCCGGGGACCTTTTCCGGGGTTGGGCGGAAACTTACGAAGAATTTGAAACCTTAGCCCGGAATGCAGCAGATCTGGGGCTGAGAATGTATTTGGGCCCCAGTTACCGGGCTGCCGGTTCCTATGGCGGCCAAGTGGATTTGGCCCGAGGAGATAAAAGTCTGGAAGATGCTTTTCGTTTTGTCAAAAGTTTTGACGGTGCCTATCAAGGGCTGATTAAAGGATTTTTGTCACCTTGTCAAGGGCCCTATTTAACTGAGGACTATTTGAAACGCAGCAAGGCATTCAGCGACGAAACCGGGGTTCCGCTGCGGCTCCATGCCTGCGAGGGACCCCATGAATGGGATTATTACAAAGCCAAGTACGGCAAAACCACCATCGATTATTTTGACAGCATTGGCATCCTGGGCCCTCGCACTTTAATACCTCACACCATTGTCGCCAAAGACAGTGAGCTGCGCATTTTGGCGGACCGGGGCGTATCGGTCATCTCCACTCCCATTGCTGAAGCCAACCTTGGCTGGGGTTTAGTTTCCTTCGGAAAGTATTTGCACATGGGTATTAATATGACCATCGGGACAGACAGCCAACCGGTGGATATGATCCAGAACATGCGTTTCGGTTGGAATTTGGCCCGTATCCTGGAATACAGGCAAATTTTTAATACTTATACGGAAGAAGGAGAAGTGATCAATCCTTACAGTGACGAGCCCTCGGTCTATCGAACCGCCAAAGCCACAAGGGCAGCTGATTTTTACCGGGCTGCGACCACAGGAGGAGCCAAAGCCCTGGGAAGGGATGACTTGGGCAAACTGGCACCGGGAGCTAAAGCGGATATTATCATCATTGATCTTGATGATATTTGTGTAGGGCCTTATGAAGACCCAATCCGTACTTTGGTCATGAGTACTACAGGTTATAATGTAAGAGATGTGATTATTAACGGTCGCTTAGTAATGAAAAACCGCACTTTGCCGGGGATAGACACCAAGGAACTGTTGGAACAGGGGCAGCAAGTGTATAACAAGTTTTTGAGCCTGTATCAGGAATACGATCTTTATAACAGACCGGTAAACACCTTTTTCCCCGCAGAGTTTCCTATTATTTCCCAAGAGGACAGCTAGTCACCGGGCCTACATCACAAGGAGGAAGATGAAATTGAAAATACTGCTGAAAAACGGAGCCATCTTGACACTGAACCGGCAGGATCAATACCTGAACAAAGGAGATTTACTGATCAACGGGGACAAGATCGAAAAGATAGCTGAGTATATTGAAATGGATGACTCCATCGGGCAGGTCATCGACTGCCAAGGCAAATTGATTATGCCCGGCTTAGTCAACTCCCATTTCCACTCCGATGAAACTTTTTTCAAAGCAGCTTATGACAGGCTTCCCTTGGAAATATGGCGGTTGCTCAGTTGCCCGCCCATGGCCTACGGCCCCTTTTCGGAAAGAACCTTGTACCTCAGAACCATGCTGGGGGCCATCGAATTTATCAAATGTGGTGTAACCTGCGTGCAGGATGATGTTTCTGATTATCCTCAACCGTCGGTAGCAGGATATAGCGCCATCTGCAGCGCCTACCGCGATCTAGGGATCCGGGCCAATGTTTCCATGAGCGCCTGCGATCGGGAAATGTGTGATCACCTCCCTTACGCCAGGGAGATGGTACCCCAGGAATGGCAGGACAAGCTGGCAGGCTCCATGAGTTCCGAAGCCATCATTGAACTGTATCACCAGATTATTGAACAATGGCATAACAAGGGCAATATTAAAGTGATCCTGTCCACCTCAGCCCCCCAAAGATGTTCCGATGCCCATTTGCTGGCGGTGGAGGAACTGGCCAGGAAAAAAGACTTGGCGGTGCATACTCACATTTTGGAAACGAGATTGCAACGGGTGACCGGTACTGAATTCTACGGCAAGTCCATTATCAAGCATATCGCAGACCTGGGTATTATGTCGGAAAGAATGACCATTGCCCATTCCGTATGGGTTGATGATGAAGACATAGAATTAATGGCCAAAGCCGGTGTTTCCATCGCTCACAACCCGGTCAGCAACTTGAAGCTGGGCAGCGGACTTGCTCACCTGAATAAACTGTTGGAAGCCGGTATCAACGTGGTACTTGGTACCGACGGCATGAACAGCAACGATGAACTGAGCATATTTGAGACAATGAAATTTGCTTCCCTTTTGTCCAGGTTGACGACCCCTGATTACAACAAATGGCCCACGGCCGGCAAAATGCTCCAACTTGCCGTTAACAACCCGGCAAAAAGTCTTCGCCGGACCGGGGAAATTGGCTGTTTGGCAGAAGGCAAGAAAGCGGACTTGCTGATCCTCAACTTGAAGAACAATACTCTGTATACTCCTTTCAACGAGCTGAAGAATCACCTGGTTTACTGTGAAAACGGCAGTTCCGTGGAGACGGTCATCGTTAACGGTCAACTGATTATGCATAACCGGAAGCTACTTACCATTGATGAGGAAAGCATTTTGGCAGAAGTGCAGGAACACGCTGCTGAGCTGAAGAAAAGTCTTCAGGATACCAATAGACAAAACTTGGCCCTTCAACCTTATAT
>JAAZDD010000184.1 GCA_012512955.1 Clostridia bacterium | reverse complement strand
GCTGCTGAGCTTTGCGGTTGTTGCTCTGAAGAACAACTACTGCAAACCGGAATTGGATCAAAGCACCCGGTTGGAACTGGTCGAAGCCAGGCATCCGGTGGTGGAACAGTTGTCGAACGGCAAATTTGTAGCCAACGATTATGCTTTGGCACCGCCGAAACATATTTTGAACATTGTTACCGGGCCCAATATGGCCGGGAAGTCCACCTATATCCGGACGGCGGCCTTAATTGTCATTATGGCCCAAATTGGCTCCTTTGTACCTGCCCAAAAAGCAGTCATCGGCATTGTGGACCGGGTTTTTGCCCGGGTGGGAGCCTCGGACGATTTAACCACCGGGCAAAGTACTTTCATGGTGGAAATGAATGAAGTGGCCAACATCCTGCAAAACGCAACCAACCGGAGCCTGGTTGTTTTGGATGAGGTGGGCAGGGGTACCAGTACCTTTGACGGGATCAGCATTGCCTGGGCCGTCAGCGAATTTCTCGTTGATCGCCTCCAATGCCGGACCCTATTTGCCACCCATTATCATGAATTGACTGCTTTGGAAAAAGAGCGGCCGGCGGTCCGCAATTTCAGCATGGCGGTAAAAGAAGAAGGAAAACAGATCACTTTCCTGCGGAAAGTAATCCCCGGCGGAGCGGACCGGAGCTACGGAATCCACGTTGCGGAGTTGGCAGGGCTGCCCAAGGAGGTTATTGGCAAAGCGTACCGGATTTTAGCCACTTTAGAGGAACTGAAAGGGAAGGAAGAGGGACAAGAAATCGTTGAGCAGCCTGCTCCTGTTCCCTCAGACGGCTCCGGAGTATTAAAGCAGGTTGGGGCTTTATTGGAGAGGCTGCAAAAAGTAGATTTAGATCATCTTGCGCCGATTGAAGCCTGGCACTTGCTGTCCGGTTTTCGGGCTGAGGCGGATCAACTTTGTAAGGAACTCCGGGAGGATAATAATGGACAGTAAGATTCGTATCCTTGATGAACATACAGCTAACCAAATTGCCGCAGGTGAAGTAATCGAAAGGCCTGCCTCGGTGGTTAAAGAACTGGTGGAGAATGCCATTGATGCCGGCAGTACCCGGATTGAGATCAGGCTCCATGAAGGGGGGAGCGAGAGGATTCAGGTAACGGATAACGGTGTAGGTATGGGCAGGGAGGATTGTGAACTGGCTTTCGCCAGGCACGCCACCAGCAAGATTAATGATGCCAATGATTTATTCCAAATAAATACTCTCGGCTTTAGAGGAGAGGCATTGCCCAGTATTGCAGCCGTCAGCAAAGTCCAATTGGTATCCAGGCAACAGGGTTCCCTGGAAGGGACTAAGATTTGCCTGGAAGGAGGTCAGGTTACAGCTTTAGCTGCCGTTGGTTGTCCGGTGGGAACCGATATTCTGGTGGAAAAACTGTTCTTTAATACTCCCGCCAGGAAAAAGTACCTGAAAAAACAGGGTACGGAAGCCAGTCATGCCATAAATGCGGTGCGAAGACTGGCGATAGCTTATCCAAAGATTTGTTTCCAGCTTTGGCATAACGATCAGCTGATCTTTGCCACCGGCGGCAGCGGGAAGCGGGAAGATGTTTTGGTAGATTTGTATGGACTTGAGTATGCAGAAAAAATGATCCCTGTTCATCTTTCCGGTTCTTACTTGAGAATTGACGGTTTTGTAGGTAAGAGCTTTTTCCACCGCAGCACCCGGGAAGGGCAAATGTTCTTTGTCAACGGGCGCTACATACGGAGTCCCTTGCTTCAGAGGGCTGTAGAAGCAGCCTACAGCAGTTGGTTGCCCAGCCGGAGATACCCGGTCGCAGTATTGGATATTACCGTGCCCACTGGGGAAATCGATGTTAATGTGCACCCGGCAAAGCTGGAAGTCAAATTCGCCCGGCCGGAAGAAATCCAGGCCAGTGTTAAGGCGACTTTGGAACAAGCCCTGCAAAGAACAACCCATATTCCCCTAGCCGGCAGTTCCGGGAAAGAAGATGTTCCGGTAAAAAGGATCGAAAAAGTGCGAGAGGCTGTGGAAGCCTACCTGCAACCGCAGTGGACGGTGATGCCGCAATCGTCACCGGGGGTCAGCGATCTGGCCAAGTTCACTCCGAAGGTGTCACAGCGGGCCGAGGAACCGGTTCAGGAATTGCAGGAAGGAGCTCCTATGGCACCTGGGTCTCAGTTGCCAAAAGAGAGGCCCCTTAGGGTCTTTCCTGATTTGGCGGCCATTGGGCAACTCCATGAATCTTATATTTTGGCCCAAGGCAGCGATGGCTTGTATGTGATTGACCAGCACGGCGCCCATGAAAGGATTAATTATGAAAAGTTGCAGGATAAAATGTCCCGGGCGCCGGTGGAGTCCCAGCTCTTGGCCATCCCCTATACTTTGGAATTAAATGCCGTGGAGCAGGAATTGCTGATTGCCGGGATTGTTGCCTTGAGTGAACTGGGAATAATCATAGAACATTTTGGCAAGAATACCTTTTTAATCAGGGCTGTACCCTGGGGGCTGTCGGGAGACGATGCCGCTGAGCTGGTGATGGATTTGCTCCGTTCAGGAAGGGAGCAGCAGTTGGAAGCAGATTTTAAGGAAGCAGGACTGAAAATGGTGGCTTGCAAACAGGCCGTCAGGTTTAATAAAAGACTGTCTTTGGCAGAACAGCAGGCGCTATTGGATGAACTGGGCCAGGCTGCCCATCCCTTTACCTGCCCTCACGGGAGGCCCATTATCATCAGTTATTCCCTCAATGAGCTGCGCAGGCGTTTTGGCCGGAATTAAAAGGCGCAGGTGAAACATATGTATAGATTAGTGATTATTGCAGGCCCCACAGCCGTCGGCAAGACTGCTGTAAGCGTGGAAACGGCAGCCTTAATTGGCG
>JAAZDD010000183.1 GCA_012512955.1 Clostridia bacterium | reverse complement strand
GGTCCAGGCAGTGGCCAATATCGTCAAAGAGGGGCGGCAATACCGGGGGATCAATCTGGACTTTGAGGGTTTGGGCTACAAAGAAGAAGGAGAGGAACTGTCGGCCACCAAGAAAGCCTTCAATAGTTTTGCGGGGCTTTTGGCCGAACAAGCCCGTCAGGCCGGGTTGAAATTGACCTTGACTCTTCATCCCCCTAACAGTGCCTATCAAGGTTATGACTATAAAACATTAGGTGAGCTGGTCGATAGGATCATCGTCATGGCTTATGATTACGGCGTGAAGCCTGAACCGAATTCTTTGGTGTTGCAGGCGGTTGAGCAGTCGTTACAGTATGTGCCAAAAGAAAAGCTGATCTTAGGGATTTCCGTCCCCGGCGAAAACCCGGGCAGCCTGCTTAGCAAAGTGGGTATCGCCAAAAAATACCGGCTTGGAGGAATCGCTCTTTGGCGACTGGGATTGTTGACCGGGGACATGTGGGATACTTTGCGCAATACAATAAAAGTCAAGGGATGATATCTTTTCCCCTCGAAAAAAAAAGTATAATGTGCCAGCCTGTTGGTGAAGCTACCTTTGAGGTGATGGAGATGAACCGAAAAGGAGTTTATTGGGCTGTGGGCATCCTGGCTCTCTTTGCCCTCGGTTTTTGGATGACAGGAGCAGGCTGGCAAATTAGGCCGGTACCTAATCGTTCCGCACCGCGGGAATTGACCGAGTATATTGTGGGGCAGAAGCCGTCGGAACTGTCTTCGGTCTACGAGTTGGCGGGAGGGCCGGAGCGGACAGGCCGGGGTTTTCCCCAGCGGGAGATTATCGATTTGGCCTCTGAATTCCCCGGTATTGTATATAACCAGGGAGATGTACGGGAAAAGAAGGTGGCCCTTACTTTTGATGCCGGACCGGATGCCGGTACCACGGTCCAAATATTGGATATTTTAAAGGACCATGATGTCAAAGCAACCTTTTTTGTGATTGGGAAAAGGGCGGAAGCAGATGAGCCGGTATTAAAAAGGATGAAGGATGAAGGACATATCATCGGAAACCACACTTGTAATCATCCCAACTTGATGAAATTGGACAAAGACACAATCACTAAAGAACTCATGGAGACAGAAGATTTTGTGGAAAAAGCAGTAGGGTATAGGATGAGCCTCTTTCGTTCCCCTTACGGGTCTTTGAGTAGGGATAATGTGAAGCAGGTGGCGGATTTAGGGTATAAAATAATTGCCTGGAACGTGGATTCCCTTGACTGGAAAGGGCTTAGCGGGGAACAGGTCCGGACCAATATTTTGGAAAATGTCCGCAACGGGTCCATTATCCTGCAGCATTCAGCAGGGGGTCCCGGAGAGGACCTGAGCGGTACCGTCGAGGCATTGCCGACCATTATAACTACTCTCCAAAAGGAAGGCTATGAATTTGTCACGGTGCCGGAGCTTCTGGACATACCTTACAAGAAAGAGAAATGATGAAAAAAAGCTTGACAGGGCAAATGGGGACAAGTATAATTAATGGTGTTCGCTAAGGTGTTCCGGCACCTGGGAATTTGAGCGGAAGTAGCTCAGTGGTAGAGCACCGCCTTGCCAAGGCGGGGGTCGCGGGTTCGAATCCCGTTTTCCGCTCCATTTCAATTTATGTCTTGTGCTTGATAAGCCTCGGCAGCCTGTCTGTCCGAGGTGTTATTCTATTTTGAGAGGGTTATTGGGTACATGGCAGGAAATGATACTCCGGAAGCGAAGTAGATTATTAGTTACGATTTAGAAAACAAATACATATAAATGAATAGAACAGGGGGAGCATAAATGAAAGCTAACGTGGAAAAGATAGAAACCAACCAGATGCTGCTGGAAGTGGAGGTGGATAGCCAGGAACTGGAAAAGGCTGCTGATCAGGCCTACCGCCGACTGGTACATAAGTATAATATCCCCGGCTTCCGTAAAGGCAAAGTTCCCAGGGCCGTATTTGAAAGATACGTGGGAACTGAGTTCTTATATCAAGAGGCGTTAGACGGTTTGCTTCCCAATGCTTATGCTGAGGCGGTAAAAGAAACCGCTATTGAGCCTGTTGATCAGCCTGAGTTGGAGATAGTGCAGTTGGAGGCAGGGAAGCCTTTTATCTTTAAAGCAAAAGTAACGGTTATGCCTGAGGTAACTTTAGGTGAGTATAAAGGTTTGGAAGTTGACAAGCCGGTAGTTAATATTACTGACGAGGAAGTTAACAATTATTTAATGGCTCTTCAGGAACGTTATGCCCAGCTGGTTACTTTGGAGGAAGGCCAAGTTCAGGCAGATGATATAGCTGTTATTGATTTTGAAGGATTTGTGGACGGGGAGCCCTTCGAGGGAGGCAAGGGTGAAGATTATCCTTTAGGTATTGGTTCCAACAGTTTTATCCCCGGTTTTGAAGAACAATTAATCGGTGTTGCTGTTGGAGAAGAAAAAGATGTGGTGGTTACTTTCCCGCAGGAATACCATGCTGAGGAATTAGCCGGTAAGGAAGCGGTTTTTAAAGTTAAAGTTAAGACCATTCGCCGTAAAGAACTGTCTCCACTGGATGATGAGTTCGCCAAAGATGTAAGTGAATTCGATACTTTAGAAGAATTAAAGGCTGATGCCCGGGAAAAGCTGGAGCAAAGTGCCAGGAGCAGGGCAGAGGCAGTGGTTCGGGAACAAGTGATCGATAAGGCAGCCGCCAACGCTCAAGTAGAAATACCGCCTGTGATGATTGAGCGCCAGATCGATTATATGGTCCAGGAATTAGGTTACAACTTGCAGATGCAGGGCTTAAATCTGGAGCAATACCTGCAGTTTACAGGCAAAACTGATGCTGAGTTAAGGGAGGATTACCGGGAAAGAGCCCACAAATCCGTGCTGGCGGAGTTAACCTTGGGGGCCATTGCCAAAGCCGAGAATATTCAAGCCACTGATGAGGATGTCAACCGGGAGTTGCAAAAGATTGCCGAACGTTTCCAGCAGGATGTCGAAGAAGTACGGGAAAATGTAATAAAAAATAACCGGCTTGAGTCCCTGAAAGACAGTATTGTTGTGGATAAGACGGTAGACTTCCTGGTTGAAGCGGCTAAAATTACCGAAGTTAACCCGGCTGAAGCAAAGAACGAAGAAACTGTGGCAGAACAGACTGAGGAAGAATAATAGGGAGAGTGAGGTTGAGATTATGTCAGTTTTGGTCCCGATGGTAGTAGAGCAGACCAATCGTGGGGAACGAGCTTATGATATCTACTCCAGGCTATTAAAAGACCGGATCATATTTTTGGGTAGTGCTATCGATGATCATGTAGCTAACCTGGTCATTGCCCAAATGCTGTTCTTGGAGGCTGAGGATCCTGATAAGGATATTAACCTTTATATCAACAGTCCCGGCGGTTCCATTACGGCAGGTATGGCCATTTATGATACCATGCAGTACATCCGGCCCGATGTATCCACTATTTGTGTAGGGTTAGCCGCCAGCATGGGTGCTTTTCTTCTTGCTGCCGGTACCAAAGGTAAAAGAAAAGCTTTACCGAACAGCGAGATTATGATTCATCAGCCGTTGGGAGGGACCCAAGGACAGGCGGTGGATATTGAAATCCACGCCAAGCGGATCATTAAGATACGCGACAGTTTGAACAAAATACTGGCGGAGCGTACTGGCCAGCCCTTGGAACGCATAGCTAAAGACACCGACAGAGATTTCTTTATGTCCGCCCTGGAAGCCAAGGAGTATGGTATCATTGATGATGTTATTTCCCATCGTGAGCAGCTTCGCAAATAACATAGGCGAGGTGAAACTATGTATAAATATACCGAGGAGATGGGGCAATTGAAATGCTCTTTTTGCGGCAAACCTCAAGACCAAGTTAAGAAACTGGTGGCGGGCCCGGGAGTCTATATCTGTGACGAATGTATCGAACTCTGTAACGAGATCATTGAAGAAGAACTTAGCGAAGAATATGGGCTGGATGTTGGGGAAATACCAAAACCCAAGGAGATCAGGGAGATCCTGGATCAGTATGTTGTAGGCCAGGATGATGCTAAAAAAGCACTGGCAGTAGCCGTTTACAATCATTATAAGCGGATTAATTTGGGCATGAAAATCGAGGATGTGGAGTTGCAGAAGTCTAACATTGTGATGCTGGGCCCAACGGGCAGCGGCAAGACCCTCTTGGCTCAGACCTTGGCTCGCATTCTCAATGTTCCTTTTGCCATTGCCGATGCCACTTCCCTGACTGAGGCAGGCTACGTAGGTGAGGATGTAGAAAATATCCTTTTAAAGCTGATTCAGGCAGCAGACTATGATGTGGAGAAAGCAGAAAAAGGCATTATCTACATTGATGAAATTGACAAAATCGCCCGGAAGTCGGAGAATCCCTCCATCACCAGAGATGTGTCAGGCGAGGGAGTTCAGCAGGCGTTACTGAAGATCCTGGAGGGTACGGTAGCCAGTGTACCCCCTCAAGGTGGCCGTAAGCACCCCCATCAGGAGTTCATTCAATTGGATACCACCAACATTTTGTTTATTTGCGGGGGAGCTTTTGACGGTATTGACAAAATAATTCAGAACCGGATCGGCCAAAAATCTTTAGGATTTGATGCAGAAATCAGAGGCAAACAAGATAAGCCCATCGGGGAAATTCTCCGGAACATATTGCCGGTAGACTTGCTGAAGTACGGCTTGATTCCTGAATTTGTAGGCAGACTGCCGGTGGTAGTGACCCTGGATGCTTTGGATGAAGAGGCTCTGGTTCGCATCCTGACCGAACCGAAGAACGCCTTGGTGAAACAATATCAGAAGATCTTCGAGTTGGACGGGGTGGAGCTGGAGTTTAAACCGGAGAGCCTGCAGGCGGTGGCTCAGGAAGCCATCAAAAGAGAAACAGGTGCCAGAGGCCTCAGAGCTATTTTGGAAGAAATCCTGTTGAATGTAATGTACGAATTGCCTTCGCGGAAAGATATTACCAAATGTGTGATTACGAAAGAAGTGGTGGTTAATAAAGAGGAGCCGCTGCTTCTGACGGAAACCAGGAAGAAGAAAAAGGAAGAATCCGCTTAGAACGCCCTTGAGGCGTTTTTTTTTCGGATAAATTTACCCATGCTGGAGATACTATGTAACTGAGGAATACAAGGAAAGGGTGGAGTGACCATGTTCAATTACTCCGCAGGCATCGGGGGGATTCTGGGTTTTATCCAGGTTTTCTTCGCCATTGTCATCGGGTTATATTTTTGGAATTTGTTAAAGAGCCAGCAGGGTAACAAGGTGGCTGTAGAAAGGGAATCACGCAAAGAACTGGAAAAATTGGAAAAGATGAGACGCATCAGTCTTACCCAGCCTTTGAGTGAAAAGACCCGGCCATCGGCCTTTGAAGAAATTATTGGACAGGAAGAGGGGTTAAAAGCCCTAAAAGCAGCACTTTGCGGGCCTAATCCCCAGCATGTGATTGTTTACGGCCCCCCGGGGGTAGGGAAAACGGCGGCGGCCAGGTTAGTGCTGGAGGAGGCCAAACGAAACCCAGAATCTCCTTTCCGGGAAGATGCCAAATTTGTGGAGGTGGACGGGGCAACAGCCCGTTTCGATGAGAGAGGCATTGCCGATCCTTTGATTGGTTCCGTTCATGACCCAATTTACCAAGGAGCCGGTGCCATGGGAATGGCAGGGATTCCCCAGCCGAAGCCCGGTGCCGTGACCAAGGCCCATGGTGGGGTCTTGTTTATCGATGAAATTGGAGAATTGCACCCCATTCAAATCAATAAGCTCCTTAAAGTGCTGGAAGACCGGAAAGTACTGCTGGAAAGCTCTTATTACAGCCCGGAGGACAGCAACATTCCCAGTCATATCCATGATATTTTTCAGAATGGATTGCCGGCAGACTTTCGCCTGGTGGGTGCCACTACCCGTTTGCCGGAGCATATTCCCCCGGCTATCCGTTCCCGGTGTTTAGAAGTATTCTTCAGGGGGTTGTTGCCGGAAGAAATTATGATTATTGCCCGCAATGCGGCTAAAAAGATTGATTACGAGATGGGTGAAGAGGCTGTGGAGGTGGTCAGTAAGTATGCCACCAACGGCCGGGAAGCGGTCAATATTGTGCAAATTGCCGCCGGCTTGGCCCAAACTGAGGGCAGAAAGAAGATCACCAAGGAGGATGTGGAGTGGGTAGTCAACAGCGGTCACTACTCACCCCGCCCCGACAAGAAGATACCTCCTACTCCTCAAGTAGGTCTGGTTAACGGCCTGGCGGTTTACGGACCCAATATGGGGATGCTGATGGAACTGGAAGTAAGTGTCCTGCCGGTGGCTAAAGGACAAGGTAGAGTTGTGGTCACCGGCGTCGTGGAGGAAGAGGAGTTCGGTGCCGGGGACGGCAAGAAAATCCGGCGCAAGAGTATGGCTAAAGGTTCGGTGGAGAATGTGTTAACCATTTTGCGCCGGAATCTGGATGTGGATCCCAGGGACTATGATATCCATGTGAATTTCCCCGGCGGGGTACCGGTAGACGGGCCCTCGGCCGGTGTGACCATTGCCACTGCCATCTATTCTGCCATTAAAGGCTTGCCGGTGGATAACCGGGTGGCCATGACCGGAGAGGTGTCCATCCGAGGTGAAGTGAAACCGGTAGGCGGTGTGGTAGCCAAAGTGGAGGCAGCCCGGCAGGCCGGTGCCAAGAAAGTTTTCATACCTAAAGATAACTGGCAGGACCTCTTTGACAACCTGCACGACATCAAAGTGATTCCGGTGACCCATTTGGAAGAAGTGATTCAAGGGGCATTAATCACGGAAATGCCCAACAATCAAACGGAGGGCCTCAGAGTGGGTACAGAATTGCTCAGCGCCTGTGGTACCACCGGTCTTCAAGCGAGTCAAAATACATAAGGAGCGGGTAATCCGCTCCTTTAATCATTTGTTCTTGCAAAACAAGCTGTTTTCTTTTAGACTAGAAATACAGAGAGTGGAAGACCGTACCATGGAAGCCGTTACCAGTAGCGGTATTTTTCATGCTCAATTTACCGTCATCTTTCTGCCAGGGAATATAGGGTAAGCAGACTGCAAACAATAAGATTTGGAATGGTTGCCAGGAGGTGTTGATACAATGAGCAGTGGCAAGAGCCTTGAAATACGGGAATTGCCTCTTTTGCCTTTAAGAGGATTGTTGGTATTTCCTAATATGGTTATTCATTTAGATGTGGGCCGGGATCGTTCGGTTAATGCCATTGACGAGGCCATGAACAGTAACCGGGAGATCTTTTTGGTAATGCAAAAGGATGCCCAGACCGATGAACCGGAGTTGGAAGATATTTATGAAACCGGGACCGTAGCGGAAATAAAACAATTGCTCAAATTGCCCGGGGGCACCATCCGGGTGCTGGTTGAAGGGATTACCCGGGGCCGGATCGTTCGCTTGCTTAGTTCTGATCCGGTCATGAGAGTGGAAGTGGAGATTCCGGAAGAACAGGCGGCCAAGACGCTGGAAGTCGAAGCTCTGATGCGCAATCTCCGGGACTTGTTTGAGCAGTACGTGAAAATAAGCAAAAAAATCCCCCCTGAGACGGTCATGGCAGTGGTAGCAATCGAGGAACCCGGTCGATTGGCAGATATTATTGCTTCCCATTTGGTATTGAAGCTGTCGGATAAACAGGAGATACTGGAGGCTGTTGATATACGGGACCGGTTGGAGGCTCTCTACCGGATTCTGGCCAATGAAATGGAGATCCTGGAGCTGGAACGGAGAATTAGTGCCCGGGTCAGGCGGCAGATGGAAAAGACCCAGAAGGAGTACTATCTGCGGGAGCAGCTCAAAGCCATTCAAAAGGAATTGGGAGAGAAAGACGACAAAGCAGCCGAGGTTGATGAACTGAGGGAAAAAATTGAAAAAGCGAAACTGCCGAAACATGTTAGGGAAAAAGCCCTAAAAGAGTTGGACAGGCTGGAAAAAATGCCTCCCATGGAGGCAGAGGCAACGGTGGTCAGAAATTATTTGGATTGGCTTTTGGCAGTACCCTGGTCCAAGGAAACCAAGGACCGTTTGGATATCAATGCTGCTGAGCAAATTTTAAATGAAGACCATTACGGCCTTCAGGATGTAAAGGACCGGATTCTGGAATACCTGGCTATCCGGCAACTGGCCAAAAAAATGAGGGGTCCTATTCTGTGTTTTGTAGGACCTCCCGGAGTGGGCAAGACATCATTGGGCAAGTCCATTGCCCGGTGCCTGGGCCGGAAATTTGTCCAGATGTCCCTTGGCGGTGTCCGTGATGAGGCTGAGATCCGGGGACACAGGCGTACCTATGTGGGAGCTATGCCCGGGAGG
>JAAZDD010000182.1 GCA_012512955.1 Clostridia bacterium | reverse complement strand
TCTCCGGGGTTTCCGGTGCAATAATATAGTGGAATTTAATATCATTGCCGGTAATTAAGAAGGATTTTCACCTTCAGTCTAGAAAATAGAAGTGTTTAAGCATTTTGCTATGCTTTTGCCATGATGTAAGCATATGGAAGCAAAATAATATTTTTTAAAAGGAGTGGGTTTGAGTGTCGAAAGTCCCATCTGACAGTGAGATCGCCCAAGCGGCTAAAATGAAGCCGATTGTGGAGATCGCCCAGGAGCTTGGCATTGGGGAGGATGACTTGGAGCTTTATGGTAAGTACAAGGCCAAAGTCTCTTTGGACTTGTACAAGCGTCTGGCTGACAAGCCTGACGGCAAGCTAATCCTTGTTACCGCCATCACCCCTACTCCTGCCGGTGAAGGTAAAACTACCACCAGTGTCGGTTTAACTGACGGGCTGGCCAAACTGGGTAAAAAAGTCATGGTTTGCTTGCGGGAGCCTTCTTTGGGGCCCAGTTTTGGTGTTAAAGGTGGCGCAGCCGGCGGCGGCTATGCTCAGGTTGTTCCTATGGAAGATATTAACCTCCATTTTACCGGTGACCTCCACGCTATTACGACTGCCCACAATTTACTGGCAGCTCTGGTAGATAACCATTTACATCAAGGTAATGAATTGGGTATTGATCCTCGCCAGGTAGTATTCCGCCGGGTACTGGACCTCAACGAAAGAGCATTGCGGAATGTAGTGATCGGTTTGGGCAGTAAAGCTGACGGTGTTCCCAGACAAAGCGGTTTCGATATCACCGTTGCTTCCGAAGTCATGGCGATTCTCTGCTTGGCTAACAGCCTCACTGATCTGAAAGAACGCTTCAGCAGGATTGTTGTCGCCTATACTTATGACGGCAAGCCGGTAACTGCTGCCGATCTCCAGGCCCAGGGTTCCATGACTTTGATCATGAAAGACGCCATCAAGCCTAACCTCGTTCAGACCCTGGAAAATACCCCCGCTTTTGTCCACGGCGGCCCTTTTGCCAATATTGCTCATGGCTGCAATAGTATTATGGCGACCAAGACTGCGCTGAAACTGGCTGACTATGTGGTAACCGAGGCAGGCTTCGGTGCTGACCTTGGCGCTGAGAAGTTCTATGATGTGAAATGCCGTTACGGCAACCTGAAGCCGGATGCTACCGTTATCGTGGCCACTGTCCGGGCCCTCAAGATGCACGGCGGAGTTCCCAAGTCTGATTTGGCTGCCGAAAACGTGGATGCCCTGGCTAAAGGTTTCGCCAACCTGGAAAAACATATTGAAAACGTCAACAAGTTCGGTGTGCCCGCTGTCGTCGCCATCAACGTCTTCCCCACTGACACCCAAAAAGAACTGGATACCCTCTTCGATCTCTGCCGCAAGGCCGGTGCCGAAGTGGCTATTTCCGACGTATGGGCCAAAGGTGGCGAAGGCGGAGTGGAACTGGCCAAGAAAGTACTGGAAACCATCGAAACCAAGCCTTCCAACTTCAAAGTGCTGTACGATACGGAAGCTCCCATTAAAGACAAGATTGCTACCATTGCCAGGGAGATTTACGGTGCCAACGGAGTTATTTACGCCGGTACTGCTGAGAAAGACATTGCCAAGTATGAGGAAATGGGTTACGGCAATCTGCCCATCGTCATGGCCAAAACCCAGTACTCCCTGTCTGATGACATGACTAAACTGGGTCGTCCCACTGATTTCGATATTACGGTCAGAGAAGTACGCCTGTCTGCAGGGGCCGGCTTCCTGGTAGCCATTACCGGTGCCATTATGACCATGCCCGGTCTGCCTAAGAAACCGGCAGCCAATAATATCGACATTGATGAGAACGGCGTCATTACCGGTCTGTTCTAAAAAAGTTTCTTGCAGAGCACCCCTCAAAGGGGTGACTGTTTTTATGTACAAATGTCCCAATATTCGCTATTTTGGCTTGTACAAGTTCTGAAATATTTGTTAGAATAAACTCGATGTTCTTAAAGAACCATACAATAGTTCTGGGTTACCGGAGCGATACCGCTTGGATCAAACCAGACCGAGACGGGAGGGTAGCTGAACGGAGACTCATGCCTTCCTGAATTTATTAGGAAGGCGTTTTTTGTGGAAAGGGCTGTAAACTTGGCAAGGAAACGGTCGTCTTATGTCGAATTACTTGTCAATCCATTTCATTTTTGAGGTGATTCGACTTGAAACAGATTGGACGGCGTGCCTTCCTTGCAGGTGCGGTAGGGTTGTCTTTAGTCGGCATATTAAAACCACAGTTGGTAACCGGTTTGATTAGCAGACAGCCTGAACCGGCTCAGGAGGAAGATGAGGTGCTGGCTGAAGAGCAGCCCTTGCCGGAGCCGGAACCAGTTGACTGTGATTACATACTGACCAACGGCATTATTATTGACGGTATGAGCAGCGAGGCTTTTCCCGGCCATGTAGCCATCAAAGGACAGGAAATTGTGGCCGTTGGCGATTTCCAGTGGGTAGCTACGGCCAAAGTCATAGATGCCGGTGGACTTTTCGTAACACCCGGTTTTATTGATTTGCACACCCATACAGAACAGTACCATCGCAATAACGGGAAAGGAGAAATGATCCTATTACAGGGGGTTACTTCCCAAATCGGCGGTAATTGCGGTACTTCTGTCAAATCTATCGGCGGCCACTTTGAGGCATTGCAGGCTACAGGAGTGAACACAGGCCTTTTTGTAGGTTATAAAATGTTGCGTAACAAATATGTAGGTGAGGGGAAAACTACAAATAAACAACTGGAAGCAATGCAAGAGGATTTGGCAACTGGACTTGGGGAAGGGGCTTTCGGCCTGTCAGTGGGACTGCAGTATTGGCCTCAGGTTTATGCCACGACGGAAGAAATAATTGCTTTGTGTGAGGTATTGAAGGATTGTGGAGGTTTTTTGTCCATTCACATTAGAAATGAGGACAACCAGGTTTTGCCTTCGTTGGAGGAGGCCATTGAAATCGGGTTAAAGGCCGGAGTACCGGTTCAGTATTCCCACATTAAGACAGCCAATGAAGCAAACTGGGGCAAAATGCCCAGAGTTCTGGAATTGGTGGAAGGGGCCGCTGCCAGCGGCCTGGACATCACCAGTGATGTCTATGGTTACACTTTTTCCAGTTGGGATCTGGGCACTAACCGGAATTCCCTCAACGAAGAAGATATATGTCTCGCACTTAAACATCCGTTGGTGATGGTGGGCAGTGACAGTTGGCTGGATAACGCAGGAAACTGTAGTCACCCGCGGGCTTACGGTAACTATCCGCGCATTTTGCGCCGCTATGTCCGTGAGCAAGGCCTGTTAACCTGGGAAGAAGCTATTAGAAAGATGGCAGCCATGCCGGCCCGGCGGCTGGGTCTAAAGGATCGGGGAATCTTGGCTCCCGGGATGAAAGCGGATATCGCCGTTTTTGACGGCAATAAGATCACCGACTGCGCTACTCGTTCTGAGCCTGTCCTCCTTTCCCAGGGTATGGAGTATGTATTTGTAAACGGTCAGTTGGCAGTGGACAAGGGACAGCCAACAGGAGTCTTGGCTGGGCAAGTGTTGCGGCAAGGATAGAGGCCGGATTTCAAGGAGGAAATAGGCTTGAAGTGTAAAGTGCTGGAATTGCTTCGTTCCCACCGGGAGCCGGTTTCCGGGGAAGAGATTTCCGCTCAACTGGGAGTGTCCCGGACTGCAGTCTGGAAGCACATCAAAACTTTAAGAGAAGAAGGATATGAGATTGTCTCCCAGCCGGGAAAAGGTTATCTGTTGAAAGGTATACCCGATCTCTTGTTGCGGGGAGAACTGGCTCATTTTTTGGCAGGGAGTATGTTCGCCAGGAGTATCCAATGCCACCTAACTGTCGGTTCAACCAACGATTTGGCCAAAGCAGCCGCCGATCAGGGAGCTCCTGAAGGGGCCCTGGTGGTGGCCGAATGTCAGGAGCAAGGCAAAGGCAGGTTGGGGCGCCAATGGTTTTCACCCCAGGGCGGCGGCATCTACGCCAGCGTGGTGCTGCGCCCTCCTCTGAAGCCGGAACAGGCACCCGGATTTACCTTGCTGGCGGCAGTGGCCTTGGCTGAAGCAGTCCAAAAAGTGGCAGGATTGACGCCGGGGATCAAATGGCCCAATGATGTGTTGCTGGCAGGGAAGAAATTTTGTGGGATCTTGACGGAAATGAAAGCGGAAATGGACCGAATTTACTATTTGGTAATCGGTACCGGGATCAACGTGAATACCGACCCCCAGTCGTTCCCGGAAAGCTTGCGGGATACTGCTACCTCCATTAAAACAGAAGGCGGAAAAGCAGTCTCCCGGATTGAGTTGCTGGCTGTTTATTTAAAAAATATGGAAACCCTGTACAAGGTTTACCTGGAACAGGGGCTCCCGCCGGTAATCGAAAAATGGAAAACCTGGAATGTTACCTTAGGGCAAGCTGTTTCGCTCACCTCCGGTGGGGAAGTATTCCAAGGGCGGGCCGTGGATATTGCCGGCAACGGAGGGCTGGTGGTAGTAGGTAATGACGGAGAGGAGAGAATTTTTCAAAGCGGTGAAGTTACCTTAAGAACCAAATAAAAGGGGGTTAACTCCATGAAACTCAGAACCCGACAAATTGTCATTGCGGGTATCTTAGGGGCAATTGCACTGTTATTAGGGAGCACACCTTTAGGTTTTATTCCCGTCCCGACACCGGCAGGACACGCCACCATTATGCATATTCCTGCCATTATCGGAGCTGTTATCGAAGGGCCGGTGGTTGGGGCCTTAATCGGATTAATTTTCGGTATTTATAGCTTGATGCGGGGCGGAGCGGTCATGTTTGCTGATCCCATTGTGGCTGTGATTCCCCGGGTCTTAATCGGAATTGTTGCTTATTATGCGTACCTGCCCTTCAAAAGGAATCTGTTTCTTGCTTCAGCTGTAGCTGCTGTGGCAGGAACATTGACCAATACCATCGGTGTTTTGGGGCTGGCCTATTTAAGGGGATATTTCCCTACCTGGGAATCTGCCGGCGCCGTGGCGTTGCTTCATGGTACTCCGGAGGTGGTGGTGGCGGCCCTTTTGGTAGTGCTGTTAATCAAGCCCTTAAAGGCAGCACTCCGGCAATCGGATTCCCAGGAAAAAGAGAAAAAGGGTCGGTAATAAGGATACTGAAGAAGGTGAAATTTTGTTATTAGCAGTGGATGTGGGTAATACTCATATTACCCTGGGAATTTATCAAGAGGAACGACAAATCTGCCATTGGCGGATTTCCACCAACCGGAAAAAGACGGCTGATGAGTACGGCATTCTGTTGCGACAGCTTTTTGCCACCCAGAATTATGACTTGACCATCATCGATGCGGTGGCCCTGTCTTCGGTAGTTCCACCGTTGACTTCCTCCCTGGTGAAAATGTCGGTGGATTGTTTTGGAATTAAACCCTTGGTGATCGGCCCGGGAATCAAAACGGGGATGCCGATTCGTTTCGACAACCCCAAAGAAGTGGGTGCAGACCGGATTGTCAACGGGGTTGCTGCCTTTCATAAATACGGGGGCCCGGTCATTGTGGTGGACCTAGGTACAGCCACTACTTTTGATGTCATTTCGGGAAAAGGCGAATACCTGGGAGGAGCGATTGCACCGGGGGTGGGCATTTCCACCGATGCCCGGTGCAGCTACGCTGCCAAATTGCCCCGGGGGGAATTATTGAAACCTCCCCAGGTCATCGGTAAAAATACCGTTAATTGCATGCAATCCGGAATTATGTACGGCCTGATGGGCCAGGTGGAAGGCATTGTCGCCAGGATGAAAAAAGAAATCCAGGGTCAGGTCAGGGTGGTGGCTACCGGTGGTTATGCCTATCTTTTTGAAGGAGAGGCAGGTATTGTGGATCAGGTGGACCCCTTCCTGACCTTAGAAGGATTACGGTTGATTCATGACATGAATAAGGAGCTGTAACTGTTGAGGATTGGCGATGTGGACATACCTAACCAGGTGGCGGCTGCGCCCATGGCCGGAGTTACCGATAAAACTTTCAGGATCTTGGCCAGGGAACAGGGATGCGGTCTCGTCCATACGGAAATGATCAGTGCCAAGGCGTTGGTCTACAATAACAAACGGACCAGGGAACTATTAAATATTGACGGGGAAAAGGGCCCTTTAGCCGTTCAGCTTTTCGGCTCGGAACCGGAGACGGTGGCTCAGGGGGCAGTTTTGGCCCAGGAGGCGGGGGCTGACATCATCGATCTGAATATGGGCTGCCCTGCTCCTAAAATTGTAAAAAACGGTGAGGGTTCTGCCTTGATGCAGGACCCTGCTTTAGCTCAGGCCATCGTAAAGGAGACGGTCAAGTCCGTAACCGTCCCTGTTACGGTCAAGATTAGAGCGGGCTGGTGTGCCTCAACCATCAACGCAGTGACCTTTGCCAAAGCCATGGTGGAGGCCGGGGCCCAAGCTATTACTGTTCACGGCAGGACCAGAGAACAGTTTTATGCCGGTAAGGCTGACTGGGACATCATCCGGCAGGTAGCCGATGCTGTTGAAGTTCCGGTTATTGGCAACGGGGATATCTGGACGCCCCAAGATGCCGCCAGGATGCTGGCGGACACCGGTTGCCAGGGAGTAATGATCGGTCGTGGTTCCCTGGGCAACCCCTGGATATTTTCGAGGACCGTTGCTTATTTGGAGCAAGGAGTACTGCTGCCTGAGCCTGCCCCGGAGGAAAGGCTGGCCATGGCTTTAAGGCATTTGGAGCTGGTGGTCCATTTTAAAGGGGAACAGGTTGGTGTCCGGGAAATGCGGAAGCACTTGGCCTGGTACATCAAAGGCATGCGGGGCGCCGCTCGCATGCGGGAACAACTCTTCAAAGCGGAAACCGTCTCCCAGGTTCAGGAGATTATTGAACAATGGCAAAATAACCTATTCTGAACTTCAGCTAACGGCAGCGATGCCGTTTTTTTGTTTGCACATCAAGTTAAAATCTGTTAAAATAAGACCCGGTAAATGTTCACAAGTCTGTGCACAAAATAGAGGAGAGGGATGCACAGTGGATTTTTTCCGCATTGGAGAAAAATTGGTCAGCAAGCAGAAGATTGAGAACATGGTGGAGAAAATACTGCGCTTGCGAATGGAGGGCTACTCCCAGCAGGAGGTCAGCCAGCGGCTCAAGGTAGATCGCACCTTTATTTCCCGCTTGGAAAGCTTGGGGGAAGTGCGGAAGGGATCCCGGGTGGCAGTGGTGGGTTTTCCCATTCTGAACACGGAAGAGGTGGAGGCGGTCCTGGATGAGGCCGGGGTGGACTACAGGTTGATCTGGACGGAAGCCCAGCGGCAGCAGTTTATCAGGGATAAAGACGGACCGCAACTACTGGCGGATTTCCTGCAAAAGGTAACTGAGGTAAGGGACTATGATGTAGTAGTTGTTTTGGGCTCCCAATACCGGATTCGAGTTTCCGAAGCAATGCTGGACCGGGAGGTGGTGGGGATGGTGATTGGGGAAAGCCCCATCACGGAAGATGTTTATGTGGATCCCCAGGAATTGCGGCAATTACTCCAAAACCTGGTCCGGGTAAAGAGGAAACCTTAGGAGGCAAATGGTGATGAAAAGAGTAGTCAGTGTCAGTCTTGGTTCCTCCAAGCGGGATTCCAAAGTGGAAACGGAGATTTTGGGGGAAAAAATTCTTATTGAACGTATTGGTACCGACGGCAACAGGGAAAAAGCCATCCAGTTAATTCGGGAACTGGACGGGCAGGTGGCCGCTTTCGGCCTGGGGGGCACGGACCTCTATGTGCAGGCCGGTAACCGCCGGTACTTGATTAGGGAAGCTGCCGGGATTGCCAGGGCCGCCCGGCTGTCTCCCATTGTGGACGGCAGCGGTTTGAAGAATACCCTGGAACGGAAAGTGATTACTTATCTTGGAGAAAAGGCCGGGATCGACCTGAAAGGCAAGAAGGTGCTGATGGTTTGTGCCATGGACCGGTTTGGTATGGCCGAGAGCCTGGAAGCGGCAGGCGCCGATGTTACCTACGGGGATTTGGTCTTTGTCCTCGGATTGCCCATCCCCCTCAAATCCCTTAAAGCATTGGACCGGGTGGCCCGGGTATTTGCACCCATCGTCTGTAAACTTCCCTTTAAATATCTCTATCCTACCGGGGATCAGCAGGAGGAGATTAACCCCAGGCACAGCCGGTACTACTATGAAGCGGATATCATTGCCGGGGATTTTCACTATGTAAAAAAGTTTTTGCCGGAAAGTTTGCCGGGCAAAACTATTATCACCAATACCGTTACCAAAGATGATGTGGAAATGCTGCGTAACCGGGGGATCAAGCTGTTGATCACCACTACCCCCGAGTTAAACGGACGCTCCTTTGGTACCAATGTGATGGAAGGATTGTTGATTGCTGTCAGCGGGAAAGCCCCTAAAGAAATAGGGCCCCGGGATTACGAGGAACTGCTGGATCGAATCGATCTTAAACCGAGGATTCAATATCTTGGGTGATTGGTGCACGTGGGCCATTTTGAAGGAGGAAAACAATTTGTCTACACCCAATATTTTTGCTTTTATGCTCCATCCAATTGACTTGTCAGATATAAGTCGGAAGTTTCCTCTGGCCGACAGAGTTCCCAAAGGCTTACTGGAACAGCTAATCAAGTTTGCTCCACCCGTCAAGACCTCCCACATTACCGGCCTGAAATCCCCCTACGGTGAAGCGGAAGGCTGGTTTGTGGGCTGTACCCTCACTTCGGAACAGATGCTCAAAATGCCCACGCCGGTGGTCTTGAAAAAGATCATTCAGACAGGGCGATTGGCGGAAAAGTTGGGGGCCAAAATTCTCGGCCTGGGGGCGATGACGGCGGTGGTCGGTGATGCAGGGATCACCGTTGCCAAGGAATTGGATATTGCGGTTACCACCGGTAACAGCTATACGGTTTATACCGCCCTGGAGGGAGTCAAGAAAGCGGCGGAAATGATGGATATTGATTTGAATACGGCCCAGGTGTTGGTGCTGGGTGCTACCGGAGCCATCGGTGCCATTGCAGCCCGGATGATGGCCCGAGAATGCCGCTATTTAACCCTGGTGGCCCGTGATGAGAGTAAGTTGGAAGGACTGGCCCAACAGATTCTTTATGAGACCGGTCTGGTCTGTCCCATCACCCGGGACGCCAGGAAAGCACTGCGCCAGGCGGATATCATCATTACGGTTACCTCTTCCTCGCAAACGGTTATCGAACCGGAAGACCTAAAACCCGGTTCGGTGGTCTGCGATGTGGCACGGCCACGGGATGTGTCCCACCGGGTAGCCGAAATGCGGGATGATGTCCTGGTCATCGAAGGCGGGTTAGTGGAAGTGCCCGGGGAGGTGGACTTCGGTTTAAACTTTGGTTACCCTCCCGGATTGGCTTTGGCCTGCATGGCGGAGACCATGATGCTGGCTTTGGAAGGACGTTTTGAAGACTATACTTTAGGACGCAACCTGACTCTGGAACAAGTTGAAGAAACGGGACGATTAGCCAAAAAACATGGGTTTCGCCTGGCCGGATTCCGCAGCTTTGAAAGGCCCGTACCGGAGGAAAAGATTTTAGCCATCAAAAAACGGGCCCGGGAAAAGCAATTAGAACTCTTACATGCCTAGTTCCAGTGCTCCTCTGATGATGGGAAAAACAGCCTGTTTAAGGGGTTGCCACAAGGGAAAACTACTTGACAACCAATAGAGGCGTTTATATAATAGGCACAGTAGAAATCTCCGATGGGGACAAAGAACAAGCACTGTCGAAACTGTTACGGGTTCGCGGTGCTTGTTACCGTACTTAAGGTGTTTTTGTCAAAGTTGGCGGGGGTTTTATAATGATGTATCACTATTGGTGAGTCAAAGGAGCTGGAAACTGGGATGGCTGAGAATGAAGTTATTCTAACGCCGGAGGGTCTTAAAAGGCTGGAAGAGGAACTGGAGAATTTGAAAACCGTCAGACGCCGGGAAGTGGCGGAACGGATCAAACAGGCAATTGAATTCGGGGATATCAGTGAAAACTCCGAATACGAAGATGCCAAAAATGAACAGGCCTTTATTGAGGGCCGGATCTTGACTTTGGAAAAGAAACTCCGGAATGCCCGAGTCCTGGAGGACTCTGAGGTTGCTACTGATGTCGTCTCCTTAGGTTCCAGAGTTTTATTAAAGGATATAGAGTTTGGTGATGAATTGGAGTATTGTTTGGTTGGTTCCGTGGAGGCGGATCCGGCTGCTTATAAAATCTCCAACGAATCCCCGGTGGGAAAAGCCATCATGGGAGCCAAAACAGGGGATATCGTGGAAGTTAATGTTCCGGCTGGGGTTTTGAAATACCAGGTGTTGAAAATAAGCAAGTAGCAATTGCTTGATGATGCGCTGGATACCCAGCGCTTTTCCATTGATGCCCGTGCAAAACAGATTCAGGAGGGAAGGGATTTTGGAACAGGAACTTAATGAACTTTTGAGGATTAGACGCCAGAAATTGGACGAGCTTAAGGAAATGGGCATTGATCCCTTCGGTGGGCCTTTTAACCAAACTCACCATGCAGAGGAAATACTGCACAATTTTGGTAGTTTGGAGAATAAGCTAGTATCGATCGCAGGAAGAATCATGGCCAAGAGGGCCCACGGGAAGGCCAGTTTTGCCCATATCCAGGATTTAACCGGGCAGATCCAGATTTACGTTCGCTTAAACGACGTGGGTGACGCCACATACGATCTATTCAGCAAGTTGGACATTGGCGATATTATCGGCGTTACCGGCAAGGTCTTTAAAACCAGGGTTGGGGAAATTACCGTTTCCGTCCAGGAATTGGTGTTGTTAACCAAGTCATTGCATCCCCTGCCGGAAAAATGGCACGGTTTAAAGGATGTGGAATTGCGGTATCGCCAGCGGTATGTGGACCTGATCGTCAATCCCGACGTGCGCAATGATTTTTTGGCCAGGAGCAAAGCTATTAAAGCAATTCGCCAGTACCTGGACCAGGAAAACTTTTTGGAAGTAGAGACGCCAACCCTCCATACCATTTATGGTGGTGCGGCAGCCAGGCCTTTTATTACCCATCACAATGCCCTGGACATTGACATGTATCTACGGATCGCCCTGGAACTCCATTTAAAACGTCTGCTGGTCGGGGGTTTGGAGAGAGTCTATGAGATTGGCCGGGTATTCCGTAATGAAGGGATCTCCACCCGGCATAATCCGGAGTTTACAATGCTGGAACTTTACCAAGCTTATGGTGACTATGAGGATATGATGGTGTTGACCGAGAACTTGGTGGCTCATGCTGCTAAGGCCGTTCGGGGCACTACTGTCATTCCCTATCAGGGGGAAATGTTGGACCTTACTCCACCCTGGCCCAGATTGACCATGATTGAAGCTGTTAGGAAATATACCGGGGAAGATTTTGCTGCGGTGAAGACTGATGATGAGGCCCTGGCCATAGCCCAAAAATATGGCTTGAAGATCGAGGGGACTCCCAGTTGGGGAAAAATTCTCAGCGAAATGTTTGAGGAACATGTGGAGCAGCATCTAATGCAGCCCCATTTTATTCTTGATTATCCCATCGAAGTTTCTCCCCTGGCTAAGAGGAAGAAGGATAACCCTAAGCTTACTTATCGCTTTGAGGCTTTTGTGGCTTGCCGCGAGTTGGCTAATGCTTTTTCGGAACTGAACGATCCTTTGGATCAGAAAGAGCGTTTCCTGGCTCAATTGGCAGAGAGAGAGGCTGGTGACGAAGAAGCCCATCCCATGGATGAGGACTTTATTCGGGCCTTGGAATATGGAATGCCTCCCGCCGGTGGCTTGGGCATCGGTATTGATCGCTTGATTATGCTTCTTACCGATAAAGCCTCCATCCGGGATGTTATTCTCTTTCCCACCATGCGCCCTCTGCCCCAGCAGTAAGACCGCAAAACCCTGCAGTTTAAAGCTGCAGGGTTTTGCTTAGCCACTGGTAATTTACAGAATTTTACCAATAATACTATATTTCAGGAGGTTTATTTGTGGTGAAAAAGGCTACTTCACTGTTTCTAATATTGCTGCTGGTTCTTAGTATGACCGGGTGTCTCCGTACGGAAGGGGAACCCATTGCTGTGGCGGCGGAGAACTTTGTTAATCTCCTGGCAGAAGGGAAATATGGGGAAGCCATCTTGTATTTTGATGAAACAATGAAGGAAGAACTGTCCCCCGGTGATTTAAGAGTTGCCTGGGAAACGTTGCTGGAAAAGGGAGGCAACTATGTGGGGCAAAAGTATAATGAGGTAATTGATTTTGACTTTCACCGGGTGATCCTGATTGATGGTATTTTTGAAAGGGCTCAGGTGGAGTTCAGGATTACTTTTGATGAAGCGGAACAGATCGCCGGATTGTATATCAAATAATTTTTTTCCAACCCTATGCGTGACCAAACCCTGCCCAAAAGGCAGGGTTTGGCTATTTGCGAACAGCCTTACGCCTATTGGCGAAAATACTTTTTTGTTGCAAGTCTGCCGCCAAAGGCAAATTTTTTTAAAAATAAAAGAAAAAAGCCGTATTGATGAGTATAGGCTAAGTAATGCCGGAAAAATTTATATAATGAGCAGTTTTTCCTGAATGCTCGATTTGCAATTCGGGGATAATGGTATATGATGGAACTAAGGTCAAGTAAGGTCAAAAGATAAAAGAAGGTCAAAGGGTGATTCCATGCGTAGTCTTGCTGACCGGATTGAAGCTTATATCAAGCAAATGTTGGAGGTTAGTGAGCAGGGTTTTGTTGAGCTGCAGCGAAGTGAAATCGCTCAGATTTTTGCCTGTGTACCGTCGCAAATCAATTATGTTTTATCTACCCGTTTCAGCCCTGAACAAGGTTATCTGGTGGAAAGCCGGCGGGGTGGAGGGGGCTATCTGAGAATTATTAAGTTGGACGTGGATAGTAAAGAATGGCTGTCCGATTTAATTGCCATGGTGGATAACTCCTTCGTTTCCCAACAGGCCGGCGAAGGTTTGGTGGACAGGTTGTTGGAGGAGGAATTTTTGACGGACAGGGAGGCGCTGCTGGTGAAGGCCATCATTAGCCGGGAGGCATTGCCGGTGCCCCTGCCCCAAAGAGATTTGGTGAGAGCCCATTTGTTGAAAGCAGTATTGGTTACGCTGATGCGGGATGAATTTCAATAACTACAAGGGGTGAGAAAAAGTGCTGTGTGACAATTGCAAGCGAAGGGAAGCCAATGTGCATATTACCAAAATTGTCAATAACGACAAAACATCTATCAATCTTTGCGAGGAGTGTGCCCGGGAGTACCAGGATCAAATAGGCTTTGTGCAGCCAAGCTTTTCTTTTCACAAGTTTCTGGCCGGCTTATTGGAACATCCGGCCATGATGCCAGAGAAAACAGGGCTCTCCCCGGAGGGAACCAAATGCCCGGTCTGTGGCACCACCAGGCAGGTTTTTTCCCAGTACGGAAAATTGGGTTGTGACCGTTGTTATGATACTTTTGCTGCCGGCCTTAGCCCCTTAATAAAAAGAGTCCACGGGCGGGGTCGTCATACGGGCAAAGTGCCCGGCAGGGGAGGCCAGGCAATTAAGTTGAAAAAAGAATTGGAAGCCTTGAAAAGCTAACTGCAGGAATTGGTGGCCAGAGAGGAGTTCGAGGAAGCGGCCAAAGTGCGGGATCAAATCCGGGAATTGGAACACGGGGGAGGGATGTAGATGGCTAAACATGAATTGGCAAAGGTAGTCAGCAAATGGATGGACGGTTCCGGCCCCCAAAGCGACATTGTGCTGACCAGCCGGATTAGATTGGCCAGGAACCTTAAAGGCATTCCTTTTCCCCATCTGCTCAGTGAAAAGGGGCAGAAAGAGGTTGTCGAGAAGGTTCTCCAGGCGGTGAACGTTCCGGCGGTTTCCAGGACCTTTGGCAAGATGGAAATGCTGCTGCTTGAAGAATTATCTCCCTTGGAGAAGCAAATACTGGTGGAAAAACATTTGATCAGCCCGGCCTTTGCCGAAAAGAAACTGGGCGGGGTTGTCCTAAATGCTGATGAAACGGTCAGTATTATGGTCAATGAAGAAGATCATTTGCGGATTCAGTTATTGATGCCAGCCTTTCAACTGGAGGAAACCTGGAAGGCGGCGGATAATTTGGATGATGCCCTGGAACAAACGCTGGATTATGCCTTTCATGAGGAACGAGGCTATTTGACTGCCTGTCCCACCAATCTGGGCACCGGGCTGAGGGCCTCGGTGATGGTCCACCTGCCGGCGCTGGTGCTGACCAACCAGGCTAAAAAAATACTCGGTTCCTTGCCCCAATTGGGTCTGGCGGTACGTGGCTTTTACGGTGAAGGCACTGAAGCTCAGGGCAACCTTTACCAGATCTCCAACCAGATCACCCTTGGTCTTTCAGAAGGGGAAATCATCAATAACCTGTCTTTGGAGGTACAGCAGTTGATTGCCCAGGAAAGAGGTGCCAGGGAAAGGCTGAAAAAGGAGCTTTATCATCAGTTTGATGATAAAGTAAACCGGGCCTATGGTATTTTGGCCAATGCCCGGATTATCAGCTCAGAAGAAGCTCTGGGACTGCTGTCGGATTTAAGGCTGGGCATTGACCTGGGAATGATTAC
>JAAZDD010000181.1 GCA_012512955.1 Clostridia bacterium | reverse complement strand
TTGCTTCGCTACGGCGGAGTGCCTACGCCGTTACCGGCAGCAAAGCTGCCGACGGCTGTGGCCCAACGCCCGCTCCACAAAGCATTACAGCCTTATGCAAAAAGTTACGCAGTTAGATGCCAAAGAGCCGTTTAGCGTTCATGGTAGTTGCCCGGGCCACCTCTTCCAGCGGCACTCCTTTAACGGAGGCAATCATTTTGGCTACCTCCACTACATAGGCCGGTTCATTGCGGCGACCCCGGTAGGGTTCCGGGGTTAGATAGGGACAATCAGTCTCAATGAGCAAGTGGCTTAAAGGCATTAACTTGGCAATGTCCTGGAGCCGCCTGGCATTGTTAAAGGTCACCGGGCCGGCAATGGAAATGTATAATCCCATTTTCATGGCTTGCCGGGCCATTTCCCAACTGCCGGAATAGCAGTGGAGCACCCCTCCTGCTTCCGGTATTTTTTCTTCTCTAAGGATGTCCATTACATCCCCGTGGGCATCCCGGTCATGGATGACGATAGGCTTGTTCAACTTTTTTGCCAAACGGAGCTGGTCCCGGAAAGACTGCTGTTGCGCATCTTTCGGTGACAGGTTCCGGTAGTAGTCCAGGCCCATTTCCCCAATGGCCACCACCTTTTGCTCACCGGCCAGCTGTTCCAGTTCCGCCAGGGCTTCGGGAGTGCAGGTGACGGCGTCGTGGGGATGAATACCCACCACCGCATACAGGTCATCTTCTTCTTTGGCCATGGCCACCGCCCTGCGGCTGGAATCCAGGTCATAGCCAATGTTAACCATGGCGCTTACCCCGGCAGCCCTGGCATTGGCCAGCACCTGGGGTAAATCCTGGTTATATTTCCGGTCCATTAAATGCACATGACTGTCGATGAATTCCATCATTTCACTTTTGCTCCACTGGGAAGATCTCTTTCCACGGTCAGGACCGACAACTGGTCCCCGTGACTGGCGGCCAGCAACATGCCCTGGGACATAATGCCCCGGAGTTTGGCCGGTTTCAAATTGGCCACAATCACGATGGTCTTGCCAATCAATTCATCTGCTTCATAGTATTTGGCAATACCCGCCACAATGGTCCTTTCCTCGTCGCCCACATGAACTTTCAGTTGCATCAGTTTGTCGGTGCCTTCCACCCGCTGTGCCGCCAGCACTTTGGCCAACCGCAAATCCACTTTAGCAAAATCCTCGATACCGATTTGGGCCACACCGGGCATCGGCTCCTCAACTTTTTTGGTTTCCTTGGCCTCCACTTCGGGAGGCTCCTCCGGGGTTTCCTCCTCATCCTTCCACTCAATCCGGGGGAAGATGGGATTACCCCTGTTGATCTTGGTCCCCGGCATCAGGGCACCCCAACTCTGGATACTTTCCCAGGTGGCCAATTGGTCTTGCCCCTGTACTCCCAACTGGGCAAACACCTTATCCGGCACATTGGGCATAAAGGGAGAAACCAGTACCGTAGCAAACCGGATACTCTCGGCCAGGCCGTAAAGCACCGTGCCCAGCCGGGACCGGGTAGCCGGGTCTTTCGCCAGGCTCCAGGGCGCCGTTTCCTCGATGTATTTATTGCTCCTGTTTACCAGTCGCCAAATGGCCTGCAAGGCCTGGCTGAAATCATATTTATCCAGGGCTTTGTCTACTTCAGCAGGGATGCTGAGAGCCAGTTCCCTCAATTCCACATCGATGGGCTCCTCGTCTCCCGGCGCCGGTATTTCACCCTGGGAGAATTTATTAATCATAGAGGTGGTGCGGCTCAACAGGTTACCGAAATCGTTAGCCAAATCCACATTAATCCTGTTGACCAAAGCCTCCTCCGAGTAATAAAAGTCCTGGCCCAGGGGCATTTCCCGCAACAGGAAATAGCGGATGGCATCGGAACCGTACCGGTCAATTAAAACCAGGGGATCCACCACATTGCCCTTGGATTTGGACATTTTGCCCCCTTCCAGGAGCAGCCAACCATGGGCGAATACTTCCTGGGGCAGTGGGATGTCCGCCGCCATCAAAATGGTAGGCCAGATAATGGTATGGAAACGGACAATATCTTTGCCCACCAGGTGCCTGGCTCCCGGCCAATACTTGGCAAACTTGGGATCATCGCTCCCGTAACCCAGGGCGGAAACATAATTGCTCAAAGCGTCGAACCAGACGTAAATAACGTGTTTCTCATTGATGGGTACGGGAATCCCCCAGTCGAAAGTAGTCCTGGAAACACACAGATCCTCCAAACCCTGTTTGATAAAGCTGATCATTTCATTCCGGCGGGTAACCGGTTGAATGAAATTGGGATTTTCCTCAATGTGGGCCAAGAGGCGGTCGGCATATTTGCTCATCTTGAAAAAATAGCTTTCCTCTTTGACCAGTTCCACCGGTCGACCACAGTCAGGGCAGTTACCCTCCGTTACTTGGCGTTCCGTCCAGAAGGCTTCACAGGGGTTGCAGTACCAGCCCTCGTATTCGGATTTATAGATATCCCCTTTGTCGTAAATGGTCTTGAAAATCTCCTGCACCACTTTTTTGTGCCTCGGTTCCGTGGTGCGGATAAAGTCATCATAGGAAATATCCAGCTTTTCCCACAGGACCTGGAAACCGGCCACAATCCGGTCCACAAATTCCTGGGGAGAAAGACCTGCTTCTTTGGCCCGGCGCTGGATTTTTTGCCCATGCTCATCAGAACCGGTTAAGAAATAGGTTTCATTCCCTTTCATCCGGTTAAATCTGGCCAAAGTGTCGGCCATGGTGGTAGTCAAGGCGTGACCGATATGCAGGTTATCGCTGGGGTAATAGATAGGGGTAGTTATGTAATAGGG
>JAAZDD010000180.1 GCA_012512955.1 Clostridia bacterium | reverse complement strand
CCTGGCGGTTGTCCTGGGCGGCATGGGCAAAATCCCCGGTGTGATCGTCGGGGCCTGTGCTTTAGTGCTGTTTCCGGAGATTTTCCGGGAAATCGGTCAGATGCGGATGCTCCTCTTCGGCATTGTCTTATTGATTATCATGATTTTCCGGCCCCAGGGCATTTGGCCGGACCGGCGGAATTAACGGGGGAGGGTTAACGATGCCGCTTCTGGAAGTGAAGAACCTGACGCTCAGTTTTGGCGGCTTGATGGCTGTCAATAATCTCAGCTTTGATGTGGAAGAAAATGCCATTCAGAGCCTCATCGGTCCCAACGGTGCCGGGAAAACTTCCGCATTCAACTGTTTAACCGGTTTTTACCGGGCGGAAAAAGGAGATATCCTGTTTAGGGGGAAAAGTATCTTTAGGATGAAACCCCATAAAATTACGGCCCTGGGGATGGCCAGGACTTTTCAGAACCTGCGCCTGTTCCGCAATATGACGGTGCTGGAAAACGTCATGTCCGGGATGCACTGTCGTACCCGGGCGGGGGCCCTGGGGGCCATCTTTCGTCCTCCCAGCCAGAGGGCTGAAGAAAGAGAAATCCTGAGGGTGGCAGAGGAATGCCTGGATTTTGTAGGCATTCTCCAGCATAAAGACCGGCTGGCCAGGAACTTGCCTTACGGAGACCAGCGCAGGGTGGAATGGGCCAGGGCCCTGGCGACCAAACCCAAGCTGCTTTTGTTGGATGAGCCGGCGGCGGGTCTCAACTATGATGAAAAGGAACAGTTAATTGAGCTGATCCGGCGGATCCGGGGGGAACTGGGGATCACCGTCCTGCTGATCGAACACGATATGAGCCTGGTCATGCGGGTCTCCGAGAAAATTACCGTCATCGACTATGGACAGAAAATTGCCGAAGGGACGGCAGAACAGGTGAAAAATGATCCCCGGGTCATCGAGGCTTATTTAGGCAAGGAGGATGATGATGATGATGAGTGAGACAATCCTTGCCGTTGAGCAGTTGGAAACATTTTATGGCAAAATACATGCTTTAAAGGGGATCACCCTGGAAGTGAAACAAGGCCAGATTGTCACTTTGCTGGGGTCCAACGGAGCGGGCAAAAGTACCACCCTGAGGACCATTTCCGGTTTGGTGCCGGCGGCGGCAGGCAAGGTTACTTTTCTGGGCCGGGACATTACCAGGGAAGAGCCCCACAACATTGTGTCCATGGGCTTAATCCATGTGCCGGAAGGCCGGCGGATCTTTAAAGGACTGACGGTGAAGGAAAACCTGGAACTGGGCTCCTTCACCCTCAAAGATGACCGGGAACGGCAAAGGAGAATGGAGCATGTTTTTGAGGTCTTTCCCATCTTAGAGGACAGGCAGAAGCAGGACGCCGGGCTGTTGTCGGGGGGAGAGCAGCAAATGCTGGCCATCGGCCGGGCCATGATGACGGAGCCCAGACTGCTGCTGCTGGATGAGCCCTCCATGGGGCTGGCTCCCATCATTGTGAAGGAAATCATGCGGATCATCAAACGCCTGAATGATGAGGGAACCACCATCCTCCTGGTGGAGCAGAATGCCAAGCTGGCCCTGAAACTGGCTGACTATGGCTATGTCTTGGAAACCGGCAAGATTGTGATGGAGGGGGACGGGGCCGCTTTAAGGGAAGACCGGAGCATTGTCCAGGCTTATTTGGGTGCTTGACGCCGGTCCGGCACCCTTTTTGATTTCAAACGGTGGTGGTGTAAAGATGCGATTTAAAAGGATGTTTAATACCATTGACACTCATACGGGAGGGGAACCCACCAGGACCGTCCTTGGGGGGATGCCGCCTATACCCGGCAAGACCATGGCGGAAAAAATGCTCTACCTGAAGAATGAGGAAGACTGGATCCGCCGGTGTCTCATGTACGAACCCCGGGGCAATGAGGTGATGTCCGGGGTGATTCTCACGGAACCTTGTTTACCGGAAGCAGACATCGGGGTCATTTTCATGGAGGTGGGAGGGTATCTCCCCATGTGCGGCCATGATACCGTCGGTGTCTGTACCGCTCTGATTGAAACAGGCATGATCAAAGCCCAGGAACCCTATACCTTCATAAATCTGGATACTCCGGCCGGGCTGGTCCGGGCCAAAGTGCGGGTGGAAAAGGAAACAGCCAAGGAAGTCTCCTTCACCAATATTCCTTCTTTCCTTTTTGCCCGGGATGTGAGGGTGGAAGTACCCGGCTTGGGCACCGTTACTGTGGACCTGGCTTACGGGGGCAATTTCTATGCTATTTTGGAGGCGGAGCAGGTGGGACTGGCGGTGGAGCCTGCCCGGGCTAAGGAAATTGTCACCCTGGGCAACAAGATCAAGGAGGCGGTGAACGAGCAGGTAACCGTCTTCCATCCCGACAAGCCTTTTATCAATGAAGTGACCCACGTGGAGTTTTCCGCTCCTCCGGCACATCCTGAGGCTACCGTTAAAAACGCCGTCGTCATTCCGCCGGGGGCCATTGACCGGTCTCCCTGCGGTACCGGTACTTCCGCCAAAATGGCTTCTCTTTTTGTCCGGGGACAACTGGCAGTGGGAGACCGTTTTGTCCATGAGAGCATTATCGGTTCCCTCTTTCACTGCCGGGTTTTGGGAGAAACCAAGGTAGGGGATTTCCCCGCCGTCATCCCGGAGATCACCGGTAGCGCTTATGTGACCGGTATGCATACTTTTGTGATTGATCCCGAGGATCCTTTCTGGCAAGGATTTCAACTGGGCTAGGCAAGGGAACTTGTTCAATATCTTAATAAAGCTGGTGATCCGAGAAAATGTTTACCGGGTTTGGGTATTCTAACATCGCAGAAATGGTAGTGGCTCCCCTGGGGGAAGTGGCTGGGAACCTGGAACCGGCGGAGGCCCTTAATCTGGCTCAAAAACATGGTTGGCAGGGGGTTGTGGCCTCCTTGGCCCCGGGTAAGTGGCAGGGCGCCCTGACCGGTTGGTTGCGGGAGGGGTTGGAACAGGGTTGCCGGAGGGTAGGGGAGGTTATGGTTCCCCTGCTCCCCCTGGCTAATGAAGGTGGCCTGGAATCCTGGCTGTCTCTATTTGGGGAGGAGCCCTATGCCTTGGGGTTAATTCTGGAGCAAAACAAACCGGTGGGTTTAGTTTCCCCGGCCCAAATAGGCCAGCAGTTGTGGACGGTTTTAAAGCAAAGGGACGCCCAGCTCGGGGCGGTGCTGGATACGGTCCATGAAGCGGTGACCATGATCGACCGGGAAAACCGGGTCATCGGCTGGAACCGGGCGGCCCAGGAGATGTACCGGATTCCCGCCGAGGAGATCTTGGGCAAGAAGATTGATCATTACTTTACCAGCCTGGTCGTGACGGAAATGCGGAATAAAGTGGCGGTCCGGGATGCCTATCACCAGCCTTGCGCCGGGACACATGTGCTCATCAATGCTTCTCCCATCAAGGTGGGGAATGAAATTGTGGGCAGTGTGGCGGCGGAAAGGGATATTACGGAAACGGTCTATTTACATAATGAATTGTCCAAAGCCAGTTCCCAAGTGCGGCTGCTGGAACAGGAGATATCCAAAATCAATTCCAGGAAAGAGGCTTTTTCCAATATTTACGGTCATAGCCGCAAACTGACGGAAGTGATCAACCTGGCCAAAAAAGTGGCCAATACCGATGCGGCAGTCCTAATCCGGGGAGAAAGCGGCACCGGCAAGGAATTGTTTGCCGAAGCCATCCACCAGGCCAGCCGGCGTCACGACAAGCCTTTTATCGTCATCAATTGCGGTGCCATTCCCGCGGGACTGTTTGAAAGCGAGTTGTTCGGTTACCAGCCGGGGGCTTTCACCGGAGCCGACCGGAAAGGGCGGCCGGGCAAATTTGAATTGGCCCATGAAGGTACCGTTTTCCTGGATGAAATAGGAGAGTTGTCCCCGGAGCTCCAGGTAAAGCTCTTGCGGGTCCTCCAGGGCAAGCGTATTTACCGGGTCGGAGGCGGGGAACCGGTGGAGGTGGATGTGCGGGTCATTGCCGCCACCAACCGGGATCTGGAGAAGCTGATCCAGAAAGGGGCTTTCCGGGAGGATCTTTATTACCGGATCAATGTGGTTTCCCTGGAGGTGCCTCCCTTGAGGGAGAGGCGGGACGATATTCCGGAATTGCTCTACCTGTTCATCCGGGAATTCTGTCACCAGCATCAACGGGATCTGGTGCAAGTGGATCAGGAAGTAATGGATATGCTTCTCCGGTACCCGTGGCCGGGGAATGTCCGGGAACTGAGAAATGTGGTGGAAAGAATGGTGGTGCTGGCAGAGGGGCAAGTGCTGGGAGTTGATACCCTGCCGGAAGCGGTGAAACAATATCATCACCAGTTTGCCGGGCCCAGCCCCACCAACCTGGCAGAAATGAGAGAGGAAAATGAAAGGCAAATAATCTTAAATGCTTTACGGGAGGCAGAAGGGAACCGTTCCCTGGCCGCCAGGCTGTTGGGGATCCCCAGAAGCACCCTTTATTACAAAATGAAGGTTTTGAAGATCAAATAACGGGGAATGAGTAGTGTGAGCAATACTGTGTTTTCAAAAGGGGAAATGAAGTTTTTACTGGGAATCGGTTCTGCCATGGCGCTAAGACAATTGGGTCTCATTATGGTGATGCCTTTCATGGCTCTCTACGGCCGGCAACTGGCCCACAGCACTCCCGGCTTAATCGGTTTATCCCTGGGAATTTACGGTTTGTCCCAAGCCATCCTGCAAATTCCCTTCGGCCACTGGAGCGATCGCTTCGGCCGGAAAAATGCCGTGCTGGCCGGGCTCTTTATTTTCATCCTGGGTCTGGTGCTGGCCTATTTTGCCCAGAATATTTACCTGTTCATCCTGGCCCGCTTGCTCCAGGGCAGCGGTGCCATTATGGCGGTGGCTTACGCCTGGGTGGGGGACAAGATCAGCAGTGACCGGAGAAACAAGGGGATGAGCATCATCGGGATGCTGGTGGGCATGTCCGCTACCCTGGCCTTTATCGGGGGCCCCATCATCCACCGGTGGCTGGATGTACCCCAAATGTTTCTTTTATGTGCAGTGTTGGCTTTGATAGCTTTTGTTTGCATCTGGCTATTTCTGGAGGGGGATCAAAAAAGGTCCTCTGCAGTCTCCGCCGGTGAATTCAGTTTCTCCGGCCTGTTGAAAGATGAAACCCTGATGCGACTGTTCGTCGCCGGTTTTATCACTAATTTCCTGCTGGTCAGCCAGTTTTATATCGTGCCCTTGCTCCTGGAAAACAGCCTGGGAGCGGACGGAATGTGGAAAGTATTTGTGCCGGCCACCCTGGTGGCCATGATCGTCATGCGGGCGGCGGCCAAATATGCCGATGCCGGGTACTTTATCCGTGTGGCCGGTTTGGCCTTCGGGATCATCGCTTTAGGGACCTTGACTTATTACCTGGCCGGCCCTTATTGGGTGGGTTTGGGAATGCACCTGTTTATGACCGGTTACATGTGCCTGGTTACCTTGCTCCCTGCCGGTGTAACCAAACTCAGTGGCAGCAGGTACCGGGGCACCGTTACGGGAGTGTTTAATACCTGGCAGTTTATCGGTTCTTTTGTGGGGGTGTCCCTGACGGGCTTTTTATGGGGTATTAACCCTGCCTATTCCATCCTGCTGGTGGCTGCTGCGGCAGCAGGAGGATTAGTGGTCATCAGCAAAGTGGCCGGTGAGGAGCCCCGGGGGAATGAGGGTGTTGTGTCTTGAAGGCCCAACCGGTTTCCTGGCGTCAAAGTGGGTAGCCAAAAAACTGACAGGTTGTATAAACATTTAGACAGATTAGAACCCCAGAGGGGTTCTTTTTTTGTTGCTTTGGAACAAGGTTTAGGCCAAAATGACTGACCTCCGGCTTCTGGGGCGGTTTCAACGGTGATTAGGGAGAAACTGGCATGATTCTTGCAAAGATATAAAATGGCCAATTATTCGGAAAGGGGATGTTCAGCCGTGTTGTTAAGTCAGTTGGTGGCGGCTGCCGGAACCCTGGGGGCGGAATTGTTGACGGGAGAGGATTTTCGCAATGTTGCTTTGCGTGGTTTGGCCCAGGTTACTAACTGGCGGGATCCCCTGCCGGTGAAAGGAACCGGTATTTTCCTACTGGCCCAGGGGGAACCGGTCACGGCGGAGGACCTGGCCCTGATTGCCCGGGCCTATGCTGCTGATTATGCCGGGATGGCCTTCCGGGTTACTTCCGGTTCAGATGTATTCTCCTTGTTGGGAACCCAGGTGACCGGTTTGTCGTTTCCGGTACTGCTGTTGCCGGTGCATTTGACTGTTTGGGATTTTCAGAATTGGGTGTACAATACTTTTCCTGAGCTTTTGGGAGGCAGCCTGCTGGAACCGGCCAGGCTGGTGACCTCCGGTCAGTGGTTGGAAGAAGCTTTGATGTACTAGCGGAAACGGAGGATGAAAATGCGGATTTCGGAGCATCCCATCGTGCAATTCAATAAAGGAACAAAAGTGAAATTTACCTTCGACGGCAGGGAACTGGAAGGTTATGAGGGAGAGCCCATCGCTGCCGCCCTGCATGCGGCCGGGGTCAGGATTTTGGGACATAGTCCCCGGTACCACCGACCCCGGGGTTTCTATTGTGCCATCGGCAATTGTTCCTCCTGCTTAATGGTGGTGGACGGGGAACCAAATGTGAGGGTTTGTGTGGAGAAACTGCGGGCAGGCATGAAAGTGGAGACCCAGCAGGGGAAGGGGGTCATCAGATGACCGAAACGGAAATTTTAGTCATCGGCGGAGGACCGGCCGGGCTGAGGGCGGCAGCAGCCGCAGGGGAACTGGGCGCCCAGGTGCTGGTGATCGAAGAAATGGATTGGCTGGGAGGACAGTTGGTCAAGCAAACCCATAAATTTTTTGGCTCCAAAGAGCAATATGCTTCCCGGCGGGGAATCGACATTGCCCGGATCCTGGCCGGGGAGTTAGAGAACCATGATCGGGTGACTGTTTGGACCGGTGCCCCGGTGTTGGGTATTTATGAAGACGGGATGGTGACGGCCCAAAAGGATAACAGGCATGTGAAAATCAAACCCCAGCGGATCATTGTAGCCACGGGGGCGGCGGAAAAGGTTTTGCCTTTTCCCAATAATGACCTGCCCGGTGTTTACGGGGCAGGGGCGGTCCAGACCTTGATGAATCTCCACGGGGTATTGCCCGGTCGCCGGGTGCTGATGGTGGGTGCCGGGAATATCGGCTTGATTGTCAGCTATCAACTGCTCCAGGCGGGGGTGGAAGTGGCCGCTGTCATTGAGGGAGCGGCCCATATAGGGGGTTACCTGGTCCATGCGGCCAAGATCCGCCGGGCTGGGGTACCTATTTTGACCCGGCATACCATCAAGGAGGCCCAGGGCCGGGAGGTGGTAGAGGGAGCTGTCATCCAACAATTGGATGAAAACTGGCAGCCGGTGCCGGGGACGGAGCAACAGCTGGAAGTGGATGTGATCTGCCTGGCTGTTGGTCTCACTCCCCTGGCGGATCTGTTGTGGCAGGCCGGTTGTGAAATGCGATTTATCCCTGAACTGGGGGGCCACGTCCCTTATCGCAACCGGCTGTTGGAGACTACCAGGCCGGGAATCTATGTGGCCGGCGATGTGGCGGGAGTAGAAGAAGCCAGTGCTGCCATGGTGGAAGGCCGGTTGGCGGGACTGGCGGCGGCCCGGAGCCTCGGTTACGGGGGTCCGGAGGCGGAAGCTTACCTGGAGGACGCCTTAAGGCAACTCCATGCTTTGCGGTCCGGCCCCGCCGGCGAGAAAATCAGGAGGGGCTTGGAAAAATTGGAAACAATGGAGGGGGTCCCATGCTAGAAAGAACGGGAGTACCTGTCAAGGAGCAGTTGGACCGGGTACAGCCGCCTCCCGGCCATGAAGGTCCTATGGCGGTCATCGAGTGTTTTCAGGAGATCCCCTGCAATCCCTGTTCTGAGGCCTGTACCCGGGGGGCCATTGCTTCTTTTACCGATATCAATAACCCGCCGGTCTTAATCAGGGAAAAGTGCAACGGCTGTGGCAACTGTATGTTTCGCTGCCCCGGTTTGGCCATTTTCGTCATCGATGAATCCTACTCGGATACGGAGACTCTGGTGAAGATCCCCTACGAGTACCTGCCCTTGCCTGAGGAGGGTACTCCAGTCACCGCTTTGGACCGGGAGGGGAAACCGGTGGGCCTGGCCCGGGTGATTAAAGTACAGCAGGGGAAAGCCATGGACCGGACCGCCATCATTTGGCTCGCTGTGCCCAAAGGATTGGGAATGACAGTACGCAGTATTCAGGTGGGGAGGTGAAGCCGGTGGAAGAGAGGACCATTATCTGCCGCTGTGAGGATCTTACTTTGGGGGAAATCAGGGAGTTGATTGCCCGGGGATTCCACACCATCGATGAAATTAAAAGGGTGAGCCGGGCCGGCATGGGCCAGTGCCAGGGACGGACTTGCCGGATGCTGATTGCCGCGGAAATTGCCAAAGCCACCGGCCGGCCTCTGGAGGAAATCATGATGCCTACTTTCCGGCCTCCCGCCAAGGGAATCAAATTGGGGATCCTGGCGGAAGGGGGTGGCTGTGATGGCTAGAACCGCTGATGTGGTCATTGTCGGGGGCGGGGTCATGGGCTGTGCCGTGGCCTACCACTTGGCCAAAAAGGGTGTCGAAAAGGTGCTGGTCCTGGAAAAACAGTACTTGGCTGCGGGAGCCACCGGCCGCTGCGGGGCAGGAGTACGCCAGCAGTGGGGCAGCGAAATGAATGCCTGGCTGGCCAGGGAAAGTGGCAAGCGTTTTGAGCGGATGAATGAGGAACTGG
>JAAZDD010000179.1 GCA_012512955.1 Clostridia bacterium | reverse complement strand
TCAATCAGGAAAAATGTAAACAAGACGGCATTTGTGCCGCCGAATGTCCCACCGGCATTATCAGATGGACAGGCAAAGGCAGCTTCCCAGTCGCCGTTACCGGTGGCGAAAAATTTTGTCTTAACTGCGGGCACTGTGTCGCCGTCTGCCCCCACGGGGCTGCTGCTTTGAAGACTTTAAGCCCTGAGGACTGTCCTTCCATAGACCGGAGGAAATTACCCAGCCATGAACAGATAGACCACCTGGTAAGGGCCAGGAGGTCCATTCGTACATTTAAGGAGCAAGTCGTTGAACACCATAAGCTTGTCCAACTGATTGATGCGGCTCGTTTTGCACCTACCGGCCACAATTTGCAACAAGTACATTGGCTGGTCATTGAAAATCCGGAAGAAATCCAGCGCCTGGCAGGCCTGGTAGTTGATTGGATGCGGACTATGTTAGACCAGAAACCGGAGGTGGCCGCCGCCCTGGCTATGCCTCAAGTGATCGCCGCCTGGGAACGGGGAAGGGACACCGTATGCCGCCGGGCACCTCACCTGATCATCACCCACGCTCCCAAAAAGGTGGCCTCGGCTCCCACCGATTGTGTCGTGGCTTTAACCTATCTGGAACTCCTGGCTTACTCCATGGGTCTGGGGACTTGCTGGGCCGGCTATTTCACCACCGCCGCCAATGTTTTCCCACCCTTGACCGCGGCTTTGGGGCTTCCTGAAAACCATCGAATTCCCGGTGCACTCTTGATCGGCTATCCCAAATACCAATACCACCGGATCCCTAAACGAAATGAACCGAGGATCACTTGGCGTTAGTTTCCCCGGTTTGAACAGCGCCTGTGCCCGGTTAATATTCCAGTTCCAGTTCCCGCCGGGCACTGGCCAACAACCGGCTGCCCCCCAAGTTTTCAAAATCCCGGTAAACAGGCATCATCATTTGACGCCAACGCTCCTTTTCTTCCGGGGTCAACCACCAGGCTTCCACTTTGCCGGTTTTCAGAATGGCCTCCAGATCCGCTGCGTTCTGCTTGGTGGCCACCTCCCGCTGCCAGTGGGTTACTTCCTCCATGGTTTCCTCAATAATTACTTTAATGTCTTCCGGTAAGCTATCCCAAAAAGAAGCGTTGACCAGCACTACATAGCCCAGATAACCGTGGTTACTGATAGTCAAATATGGTTGTAATTCATAAAATTTTTTACTGTAAATGTTGGAAGCTGAGTTCTCCGTTCCCTGCACCATACCTTCTTCTAAAGCCTTATAGACCTCGTTAAAGCCCAAGGGAACCGTTTCCGCTCCCAAACGGCGAAATTGCCCTTCCCGCACACCGCTACCGGGCATCACCCTAAACTTGATTCCTTTGAAATCCTCCAATTGACGTAGAGGCACCGTGGTGGTGATTTGCTTAAAGCCGTTGTCCCACATGGCTATGGCTTTAACCCGATGCTGCTCCAGCATCTGAAACAACTGCCGGCCTACCTCTCCGTCCATCACCCGGTGAACTTCTTCCTCACTAAAAAACAGGAAGGGCAAATCAAAGATCTGCCACAACGGATATCGCTCTGCTACTTTAGCCGTCGCCGGAGCAATCATCTGAACCTGCCCTTTGGACAAGGCCTCCATTTCCTCTCCGTCTTTGTACAATACTGAATTAGGATAAACCTGTACCTCCACTCTGCCGCCGGTTCTTTCTTTCACCAAAGCAGCAAAGCGATTGGCCGCCTGTCCTTTAGGGGTTGACTCCGCTACCACATGGGAAAACTTGATCACGATCCTGTCCTCATAACTAACCTGCTCTAGATCCGTTGCCCGCTCATGGCAACCGGTAACCAACAACAAAATAATCGCCAACAGGCAACGGAAAAATTTATTTATGGACATCAACCATCACCTTTTCCGGAAAACCTATTTGATCCGGTAACGATTAACGGGCCTTCCTACGGAACCGTATTGCAGTTCCAATTCGGCCTTGCCGGTCTTCTCCAAATATTCCAGGTAACGGCGGGCCGTTACCCGTGACAAACCAACTTCAGAGGCTACTTCCTCCGCCGAGTAGCTTTTCTTCCCCTTAACCAACAACAGGAAAACTTGTTTTAGAGTAGTCTCCGTCAAACCCTTCGGCAGTGTTTCTTCCACGATTCTAACTTTTCCCAGCCCCATATCATCTATTTCCGCTTGGTCCAATGCTTCTTTTCCTTGCAACCGGTAATACATGTCCCGGTAAGATTCCAAGGAGCTCTTAATTCGTTCGAAGCGGAACGGCTTCACTATATAATCAACGATTCCATAACGAAACCCCTGCTGGATGGTTTCCACATCCCTTGCAGCCGTTACCAATAAGACATCAGTGGGCAATTCCAGGCGCCGGATTTCCTGAAGCACTTCGATCCCTTTCTGATCAGGCAAGAACATATCCAAAAGCAGCAGATGAGGACGTAATCGTCGCACCAGTTCCAACCCTTCGGCAGCATGCCCTGCCGTCCCCAAGACACGAAAACCGCCTACTGCTTCAATATATTGCTTGTTTACCTCCAAAACCATGGGATCATCCTCTACGATGACAATTCCGATCATTGCTGCTAACCTCCTTCACCGACAGGCAAACGAACCGAAAAAGTTGTACCCTCACCCTCGTTACTCTCTATTTCAATCTCCCCATCATAATTCATTACCGCCTGCCGGACCAGTGTCAAACCGTAACCTCGCTGGGTGCCCTTTGTAGAAAAACCTTGAGTGAAGATCTGATCCTGAATATGGGCCGGTATCCCCGGTCCTGTATCCCGGACAACAATTTCCAGGGTTCCCTGTTCCTGCCGCAGGGAACAATAGACTTTACGTCTGCCATTGGGCAGATTGCCTACTGCCTCCATGGCATTTTCCAGTAAATTACCCAGAATAATGACCAGAGGAGCACTGTCGCCCTGCTCGGGCAAAGGCTCCATCTGGCTTCCCCGGTCAATGGTCAGATCGATCTGCAACTCTTTGGCACGACTGTATTTCCCCAGTAACAGCCCAGCCACACTGTAATCTTTAATATTACGCCCCAAAAAGGTAGTTAATTCCTGCTGTTCCTCGCTGACTTCAAAAACATAGTCAATGGCCTCCTGATAACGCTTTAATTGCAAAAGACCGGCAATAGTATGCAGTTTGTTCATATATTCATGGCTTTGTACCCTTAATGCTTCCACAAACTGTTTTACCCCAGTAAGCTCCTCTGCCAGGCGGCGGACTTCCGTTTTGTCCCGGAACAAGGAAACGGCCCCCACTATTTCCCCTTTGACTTTGATGGGAAAGCGACTGGCCAGGATCGCCGACTTTCCAATGGGCCGCTCCTGGTTAAAAACGGCTTCTCCTGTTTGAACAGTCATGGGCAGCCGGGAATCCGGAATGACCTCCAGGATAGGTTGTCCCACCAGTGGACCGGATACACCGATGATTCTTTGCGCGGCATTATTGAATACGGTGATCCTGTGCTCCCGGTCGATAGCAATAATACCGTCCTCCATGGCCTGAAAGATGGCAATCCTTTCTTCCAGCAACCGGGCAATCTCCCGGGGCTCCAGATTAAATAAAGTCTTTTTAATATCCCTGGCCAAAAAAACTGAACCAATGATGCCGGCCAACATTCCCACCAGCAAGGACAGACCAATCTCCCACCGGATGTCAAAAAGGATCTGCCCTAAAGTGGGAGTTAAAGCTCCGACTACCACCACACCTACTTGGGTTGCCCCCTCATCTGTTTTGATGGGGACAAAGGCCCGAACGGACGGTCCCAGCACTCCTTCCGCCCGGGAAACATATTCATGGTTGGCAAAAGCGGCACTTTCATCCCCGCCGCCAAATTCAGTCCCGATAAAAGACTCCAAGGGATGAGAATACCGGATCTTATCCATATCTACGACCACAATATACTCCACGCTGGTAGCCAACCTGGCTTTCTCTGCAATGGGCTGAATTACCTCACTGCCCCCCGGCTTTCCCACATTTTTCTGGATTGCCTCCATTTGCGACAAGGTTCGGGCTATGGCTAAGACCCGAAACCCTATTTCCTGCTCAAAACTCCTGGCGTAATGGGCTACCAACACTACCGTTCCCAATAACAGCGAAAGCAACACCACCCCAAAAGCCAGCCATGCTATCTTTGCCTGAATGCCTAACGGCTTCAGGAACATTTCTTTTCCCCCTTCATCCAGTAGATTATGAATAGTTCGACTTTAAGTTACTGTTTTCCTTCGTAAAGAGCTGAACCTTATTTTTCAAAAAGGGCATAAAAAAAGCTGCCGAAGCAGCTTTTTTTATGCCTGTTATTGGCTGGCTGAAGTGAGTTGCGCACTTTCAGTCCCTTTACTGAATACTTTCCTGAACAGATAGTAACCCACCAAGAAAGAAAGACCCAAAATGTCAAACAGAATATTAGGCTCAATCAAGCTGATGGCCGCTCCAAAGAACATTACCCTCATGAAACGATTAACCGGCCCAAAGAACCAACCTTGCATGGATGCCGCCAAAGCGTATACCCCGATGGCGGCGGTTATGGTACGGAGAATGGTATCGCTTAGCTCTCCCACCAACAAGATCTCCGGAGCGTAGAAAAACATAAAGGGTACAATATAGGAAGCAATTCCCAAGCGGAACGAGGTAAACCCTGTCTTCATGGGATCACTGCCGCTAATACCCGCTCCGGCATAAGCCGCTAAGGCAACCGGAGGTGTAATGGCTGACAGACAGGCAAAGTAAAAGATAAACATATGGGCCAGCAAGGGTTCCACGCCCATCCTGATTAAACCGGGCGCCATGACTGAAGCTGCCACTGCATAGGCTGCCGTGGTGGGCATGCCCATCCCCAAAATGATAACCACAATCATGGTAAACAGTAATGCCAGCAACTGACTGGTACCGGCAATGGTCAACAGCAGGGCGGAAACTTTCAGCCCCACACCGGTCAAAGCGATAACTCCCATGATGATACCTGCTGCAGCGCAGACGGCCATTAACTGGATTGACCCTTTTGCACCTGCCTCTAAGGCGCCAAAAATTTTGGTCAGGCCCATCCGGGTATCCTTGCTAACCAAGCTAATCACCCAGCTGGCAATGATGGCGTAAAAGCCGGCATATACAACGGATTTACCGGACAGGAGCAGCCCGAAGAGGATCACCACAGGCAGGAAGAGATAGCTCTGTTTCATCACCTTTCTGCGGCTGGGCAGCAGATGTCGCGGCAATCCGAACAGTTTCTGTTTAATGGCCTCAAAATCCACCATGAAGTAAACGGATAAAAAGTACAAAATCGCAGGAACAATACCGGCCATCATGATTCTCTGATAGGGAATCCCCGTCAACTCGGCCATGATGAACACACCGGCACCCATGATCGGAGGCATAATCTGCCCTCCGGTAGAAGCTACCGCTTCCGTAGCCGCCGCAAACTGGGGCGAATAACCTACTTTCTTCATCAAAGGAATGGTCAGGCTGCCTGTTGCCACCACGTTACCGGCGGAAGTGCCGTTCATGGTTCCCATCAGGGCACTGGACAAAACAGCCACTTTGGCCGGCCCGCCCCTTAAATGACCGCTGATGGAGAAAGCCCATTCCACAAAGTATTTACCGACACCGGAATACTGCAAAAAGGCACTGAAAATAATGAACAGGATAATATACCGGGAAGAAATATCAATAGGAACGCTGAACACCCCGTCCAGACCGTAAATATAGGTAAAAAACCTTTCCATACTGTACCCTTTATGCTTCAAAACACCGGGCATGTACGGCCCTACAAAAGCATAAAGGATGAAGACCAATGCCAAAATAGGCAAGGAATTCCCGGCCGTCCTCCGGGCCAGTTCCAGGACCAGAATAACACCGATCAGGGCAATAATGAAGTCAGGAGTTTTAGGCATCACGCCTGCCCGGAAAATTAATTGTTCAAGGTTATAGATGATGTAGCCGGTGACCACCAGGCTTAAACCGGCAAAAATCCAATCGGACCAATGAATCTTTTCCTTGGCTTTGCTCCATCCGGGAACCAGCAGAAAGCCCAACACGGATAAAGTGGAAATATGCAACGTGCGAAAAGTCCAGGTTTCCAACGGGAAAAACTTGAGAATAACCACATGGAGCAAAGCAACCAGGGCTGCAAAGACAGCCACAAACTTTGCAACGCCACCACTCAGGTTACGAAAACTGCTGTTTTCCGCCTCCAAGTCCGGTTCCAAGTCAATGGGCATGGATGAGGCTAATCGTTCATCTGTTCTTTCAACATCTTTCGACATGGCGGCACTCCTTTCTCATTTATAGTTATACTTGGGAAAGGCGGCCCATTAAGGGCCGCACCTATAAGACTACTTTTGATACTCAGGCGGGTATACACCGTCAGGAAGTTCAATGCCTTGCTCTTCAAAATATTTGATTGCACCGGGATGCATCCACATCCAAGTATTGTTGACGATATTCTCCGGCACGGTTTCGATAGCAGAACTATGAGTTGTCACCATGTCGTCATGGTTGTCAAATACTCCTTTGACGATTTCATAGACCAAGTCATCGGGCAAGTCCTTGTGGCCGATGGCCATATTCCAAATACCGATGGTCTCTACATCCTCATTCAGGAAGTCATAGGCACTGGCGGGAATGGTAGCGGGACTCCAGTAAGGCCATTCGGCAACAACCTTGTCCCTGGCTTCCCCGTCAACACCGAAGAGGACAATATCCATTTGGGCAGCAGTTTCCAAAACACCGGCTACCGGAATTCCGGAAGCAAAGCTGTTGGCATCCAACTGACCGTCAATATGCTGGGTGACCAGGTCACTTAAACCGGCAAGACGGTTAGTGGTTTTGATGCCAAGCAATTCCAAAATCCGGGGGTGATAAGTTCCGGAGGTACCGCCGGCAGGACCGACACCAATTATTTTGCCTTCCAGGGCAGCTAAGCTCTTGATCCCGGAATTCTTGGCTGCCCACCATTGGGAATAAGTGTTGTACATGGGGAACAGAACCCGCACATCCCTGTGCTCCAGCCCACCGGTCCAATCTCCCTCGCCATGCCAGGCTTCCCAGGCAGGTCCCATGGTTACCATACCCAATTCCAAGTCTCCGTTCTGTACCAACTGCATGTTGTGGTTGGGGCCACCGGTAACTTCCACACCGGTAGTAATCCCTGTAACCTTTTCAATTACTTGCGCCCAGCCGCCGGCATAAACATGGTACACACCGCCGATGGAAGCAGAACCAATGGTTAAGGACGAAGGCCATTCACTCTTAGCACTTCCTGCGTCTCCTCCCCCTTCTTGAGCCGGAGGTGGAGCGGACTGCTGGCTGCCACCGCAACCGCCCAGAACCAATGAAAAGCCCAGCAACAGAATCAGCAACACATAAAGTCCTTTTTTACCAATCATCAACATGCCTCCCATACAAATTAGTAAATAGAAGTTCAGTTGCTGTTTGGAATTATCTGAACTTCCTGATGATTATAATAATTGCTTATCTTGCCAAGCTCAATATTTCGGTCATATTGTTCATAATGCTCATAAAGATAACAGACTTATTACATTATTATTTTATTGCCGAATGAACAATAAAAAAACCATGTAGTCCAAAAAACTACACGGTTTTACACTGGAGCTGAGGAAGGGACTCGAACCCTCGACCTGCTGATTACGAATCAGCTGCTCTACCGGCTGAGCTACCCCAGCATGAGAGTGGCCATAAGGTTTGCCACATCATGATCTTAGCTAAGGCAAGGCCCTTTGTCAAGCACTTTGCTGATGACAGCTAGGCCAACCTGAGGCCCAACTGCCGGGCGTAAGCATAAGCCTCCCGGTATTCATCTCCGGAAATCCGCCTGGACAATTCCCGGTATTGATGAGCCCGGTGGGCAGGATAGTACTGGTCCATTAGGTTCACCAACACGTCCGGGGAAAGCCCCTCTTTAATAAATTTCAGGACTTCTTTCGTATCCTCCAATCCTCCGGGCAGGATTAAATGCCTGACAAGCAAACCCCGGTAAGCTATCCCCCGTACATCGATTTTTAAGCCTCCTACTTGCCGGTCCATTTCTTTTAAAGCTTTTCTTGCTTGCTCCGGGTAATCTTTTACCCCGGAGTATTTTTGACTTAGTTCTTTCCCCGCATACTTAAAGTCAGGCATATAAATGTCGATAATCCCATCCAGCAAAGCTAAAGTCTCCAGGCTCTCATAGCCGCCGCTATTGTACACCAGCGGCAACTCCAAACCCTGATCCGCTGCCAGCCACACGGCTTCGATAATGCCCGGTACAAAATGAGTTGGTGACACCAGATTAATATTATGACAGCCATACCGGTTCTGCAATTGTAGCATTATAGCGGCTTACTCATCAGCGGGTACCGGTTTCCCTTCCCCGTAATAACTCAGCTCATAATTTTGGCAAAAAACACAGCTCAAGTTACAGTAACCGAAAAAAATGGTGCCCGAACCGTTTTTTCCGACCAGCGGTGCTTCTTCTCCAAAATGAGGGCCGTAACTGGCCACAATGGGCTGTTGGGGAGCCCGGCACACACCGGCTTTGGCACGGCGCTGAGTTCCACATTGATGAGGACAAAGACGGCACTCCTGAAGATGTCTTTTTGCCTTGTCAACTTTTTTCTTCAGCTCACCGTTTTCCAACAGCTGTAGATAAACAGGACTTTGATCCGCCATGATGGACACACCTCCCTTTGCCGGATGTCAAATAACAATTTCCGGTTGCCCATGGGGCCGGCGCAAAAATTTCAAAAAAGCAGCATCTGATACTTCAGTGCTGCTTTAGTCATCATCATTTACTTTCCTGCTGCTTGCCGCAAAGCATCGGCCTTATCCGTCCTTTCCCAGGGTAGGTCCAATTCCGGACGGCCAAAATGACCGTAAGCGGCTATTTGCTTGTAGATGGGACGCCGTAGATCCAGATCCCTGATAATTGCCGCCGGCCTCAAATCAAAATGCTGCTCGATCAAATCTACCAAAATCTCATCGCTGACTAAACCGGTGCCAAAGGTATCAACATGAATGGATAAGGGCTTGGCCACACCTATGGCATAGGATAACTGCACCTCACAACGCTTGGCCAAACCGGCTGCCACAATGTTTTTCGCTACATACCTGGCGGCATAGGAAGCGGAACGGTCTACCTTGGTAGGGTCTTTCCCGGAAAAGGCCCCCCCTCCGTGCCGGCCATAACCGCCATAAGTGTCTACAATAATTTTTCGTCCCGTCAAACCGGAATCCCCCTGGGGTCCCCCAACCACAAAGCGACCGGTAGGATTGACATAGAACTTAGTATTTTCATCCAACAGCTCTGCCGGAATCACTGCCTTAATCACCTTTTCGATTAGGTCCTTACGGATCAGGTCCATTTCAATGTCGGGGCGATGCTGGGTGGATAAAACCACCGTATCCACCCGGTACGGTTTACCATCCCGGTATTCAACAGTAACTTGTGATTTACCGTCAGGCCGCAAGTAAGCTAAAGTGCGATTCTTCCGCAGTTCAGTCATTTTCTGGCAGAGACGATGGGCCAGGGAAATAGGCAAGGGCATTAATTCCGGCGTTTCATCACAGGCATAGCCGAACATCATCCCTTGATCGCCGGCTCCAATGGCTTCGGTTCCGTCAATTTCCCCCAATTTTGCTTCCAGGGCCTTGTCTACCCCAAGGGCAATATCCGGGGATTGTTCATCAATAGCCGTCAAAACAGCACAAGTATCGGCATCGAAGCCATATTTTGCCCGGGTATAACCAATCTCCCTAACTGTATCCCTGACAATTTTGGGAATATCTACGTAGACTTCCGTGGTGATTTCCCCGGTTACCAAAACCAAACCTGTAGTCACCACAGTCTCGCAGGCAACCCTGGCATTGGGATCCCGGGCCAAAATAGCATCCAACACCGCATCAGAAATCTGATCGGCAATCTTATCGGGATGTCCTTCTGTTACTGATTCAGATGTAAATAGTTTTTTCATACAATTATACTCTCCTTATCCTCTGCTTAATCATTAAACCTCTGAAATCGAGGTAAACTTTCTATGACCTCAAAAATGCGGTGGGCCAACGCTTCCTTGGACATCAATGGCAATAGTTCCTGTCTGCCGTCAGGGAAAAGGAGAGTGACCTCATTGGTGTCCACATTAAAACCGGCATCTTGACGGGTAACATCGTTTGCCACGATTAAATCAAGATTTTTTTTGACCAGTTTTTCTTGAGCATTATCCAGTAGTTCTTCCGTCTCCGCAGCAAATCCGACTAACACCTGGTGTCGTTTCTTTTCCCCCAATTCTCTCAAAATATCAGGATTTTTCGTTAATACCAGTTCCAAATCCTGTTCCCGCTTTTTAATTTTCTGCGTACCGGGATCAACCACCCGGTAATCGGCCACCGCTGCAGCCTTCACCACAATATGGGCTTCATCATAATGCTGTAAAACCACCTCTCGCATCTCCCGGGCACTTTCCACGGGATAAAAGGCAACCTGGGAAGGCGGTGTCAGTCCTACCGGACCGGCAATCAACACCACCTCGGCCCCTCTGAGCCAAGCGGCTTGGGCAAGAGCAAAACCCATCTTACCGGAACTCCTGTTCCCGATGTAGCGTACCGGATCAATGTTCTCACGGGTTCCGCCGGCAGTTACCACTACCTTTTTACCCAAGAGCTTTTTAGGTTGAAAGAGATGCCATTGCACTAAAGCGACAATCTCCTCCACCGGAGCCAACTTGCCGGGTCCGGTAGCTCCACAGGCCAGTCGCCCGCTGTCAGGCTCAATAACGCAAACTCCCCTTGATTTGAGGATTTTCAAATTTTCCTGGAGGGCAGGATGGTGATACATATTGGTATTCATCGCTGGGGCGATGAGCAATGTTTTGTTGTAGACCAGGGCTACAGCTGACAACAGGTTATCGGCCATGCCCCAAGCCAGCTTTGCCACCGTATTAGCCGTAGCAGGGACAATAACGAAGAGGTCTGCCTCGCCGGCCAACTGGACATGAGGCACGGACAAACCGCCTGCCGTACTGAATTCATCCAGCCAAACCGGCCTGCCGGACAAAGCCTCAAAAGTCAGTGGGGAAATAAACCGTGCTGCATTTTCCGTCATGATAACCTGAACCTGAATTCCCTGCTTAACCAGACGGCTGACCAAATCCGCCGCCTTGTAAGCGGCGATACCACCGGTAACGCCTACCAGAACCTTTTTGGGTCCCACCGCCTCCCTCCTTCCCTCAAAGCATTCGTCCTTTGAAGTCATTCTTATTTTATGCCACCTTGGGACATGCGATATTTTATCTTCCCTTCCGCTATCTCATACAATGCCTGAGTAACAGGCTTGATTAATTCCTCTTTATTGGTCTGGGCTTCCGTTATTTGACGGGCCCTCTTGGCGGCTATCACCACTAGACTGTATTTGTTACCTGTAGTTTTCACCAATTTTTCCAAGCTCGGCTGATTCATACTGTGCCTCCCTCCTCAGACCCTAATTATTTTGCATTTTGCCATAAAACAAGCCCAGGGCATCCCTTATTCAGGCAATTCTCCCGAATGTTCCTTATTCATCAAACGGTTAGCCACCGTCTCCGGCTGCACGGCAGAAAGAATTACATGTTCGCTGTCAGCAATGATCACCGCCCTGGTCCTACGACCGTAAGTGGCATCCACCAGCATTCCCCTATCCCGTGCTTCTTGAATAATCCTCTTGATTGGTGCTGACTCCGGGCTGACTATGGCTACAATCCGATTGGCAGACACAATGTTGCCAAACCCAATATTGATAAGCTTCATGTCCAAGAAAGGCCCCCTCTACTCCAGATTTTGTACTTGTTCCCTGATCTTTTCCAACTCACTTTTTACCTCTACTACCTGGCGGCTGATTTCCAAATCACCCGCTTTAGACCCGATAGTATTAATTTCCCGGTGCAATTCCTGGACCAGAAAATCAAGTTTGCGACCCATCGGCTCACTGGACTCCAGGGTGGTCGCCAACTGCTTCAAGTGACTTTTCATTCTCACCAGTTCTTCCGTAATGGCACTTCTTTCCGCCAAAATGGCCACTTCCATCGCTACCCGCTGCTCATCAATAGCCACATCTATATGTAATTCCTGAAGCCGTTCCAACAATTTTTGGCGATAAAGGTCCGTCATTATTGCTGAGCGCCCCTCGATAATCGCCAACGAAGACCTGATGTTATCCCCACGATGACGCAAATCCTCTGCCAACTGACGGCCTTCAGTTTCCCTCATGGCGGTCATCCCTTTTAGAGCCATGGAAACAGCTTCTTCAACTACTTGCCAAAAATCTTCCAAATCTAACTCCTGTTCCTCCACTTTGAGCACATCCGGCAACTGGCAAAGCTCAAAAAGGCTGATATTCTGCGGAATCTGCAATAATTCTCCCAATTCCTTCAAGGAATTATAATAAGCTATTGCCAATTCTTTGTCAACCTTGACGGAACGGGGAATTTCTTCTGTTTCCTCAATATTGATATAAGTGTCCACCCGGCCCCGGACCACTGCCTCTTTGATCAAATTCTTGACTTTTTCCTCGAAAGGGTTGTACTGCCTGGGCAGTTTAACTTGAATTTCCAAAAAACGATGGTTGACTGATTTCATCTCCACCGTAATCCGCCTGCCAAAACCCTGGCTTTGACCACGGCCGTAACCGGTCATGCTGCTGGGCATAATGTCCCTCCTTTCCCTTCTGCTCCACCTTAGTATTTACAAATTTGCTTCTTCCATTATTTCTGCCCACAAAGGAAAAAACCTTTGTTGAAAGGTAAAATCAATGAAAAAACGGTGTTCCGCAGCTTGCCTCCCGGGGAAAGCCGTTGAACACCGGATAAACGCTTCCCTATTTAATTGTTGCTACTGGTAAACAGGTTTTCTGGTATTCCCGGAAGAAACCACAAATAAATGATACAGACCTGCCAGAATGGTTCTGCCTCCGGCCACCGCAAGGATGATGAGCCAGTGGAGCCCGTTTAAGCCTGTTGTTTTAAAAACGGACTGGCAGGCCGGTAGATAGATCACCGCCAGTTGCATTGCTACAGACAGGGCAACGGCCAACACCAGGTGGAGGTTGCTCAGAAAACCTAATTCAAAAGGTGAGTGTCTCTCGGAACGACAATCAAAGACATGGAACAACTGGAAAAAGACCAATGTGGTAAATGCCATGGTCCGGGAAAGCACCAGATTCCCGTCCGACAAGTAGTAAGCCAGGAGAAACACCAACAAAGTTCCGATGCCGATATGGCATCCCCGCCAGAGAATCTTTCCTGCCAACCCATCGGAAAAAACACTTTCTTTGGGATGGCGGGGCGGCCTTTTCATTATATCAGGATCAGCTTGATCCACACTGAGGGCCATGGCCGGCAAACCGTCCGTTACCAGATTCACCCACAAAATCTGAATGGGCAACAGTGGCAGTGGGACACCCATCAAAGCGGCCAGGAACATGGTCAGCACTTCTCCAATGTTGCTGGACAATAAGTAGCGAATAAATTTGCGTATATTATCATAAATGGCCCTGCCTTCTTCCACCGCCGCCACAATAGTGGCAAAATCGTCATCGGCCAGGACCATTGAAGAGGCTTCCTTGGTCACATCAGTCCCGGTTTTGCCCATGGCAATCCCAATATCGGCTTCTTTAACCGCGGGAGCATCGTTGACCCCGTCGCCGGTCATGGCGACCACATGGCCTCTTTTCTTCCAGGCTTTCACAATCCGGAGTTTATGCTTAGGGGAAACCCGGGCATACACGGAGACATTTTCTACCTGGGCTGCCAATTCCTCATCACTCATCTCATCCAATTCCACTCCGGTTAAGACACCTTTGTCTTGCAGGGGAAAGCCCATTTCCCTGGCGATGGCCTCCGCCGTGACCTGGTGATCACCGGTGATCATCACCGGTTGAATACCCGCTTCCCGGCAGATCCGCAAGGCCCGGACTGCTTGGGGCCGGGGAGGATCCTTCATGCCCACCAAGCCGAGAAAAATGAGACCTTGTTCCACGGCTTCATCCCTTTCAACCTGTACTTTACCCTCCACCGGTTTATAAGCCAGGGCAATTACCCGTAAGGCCTGTGCCGCCATAGTTTCATTGACGGATAACAGTTGCTGCCTGCCATCCTCCGTCAAGGTGACCACTTTTCCGTCTATCAATACCTGATTACAAAGTCCCAAAATAACATCCGGCGCTCCCTTGGTATAAACCATCAAACCACTGTTTTGCCGGGTAATGACCGTCATCATTTTTCGTTCGGAATCGAAAGGAATCTCCCCTACCCGGGGTTCCTTTCGCTCCAGCACTTCCCGCCAGAAATTAGCTTTTGCTGCCATGGTCAATAAAGCCCCTTCGGTGGGATCCCCGGCAATAGTCCATTTAATCTCCTTTTTACCGGCGGTGTTCCGGAATAAGCCTCCCAAGCTGATACCGTCCCTGACCAGGTTACTGTTATTACAAAGAGCAGCAGCTTTGAGGACCTGGGCCAGCGCTGTTCCCTTAACATTGGCCTCCTGTCCTCTTTCATCCAGAAATTGTCCTCGCGGTTCATAACCATCCCCGGTAACAGATAGGAAACGATCATCACAATAGACTTGCTTGACCGTCATTTCATTTTGCGTTAGTGTCCCCGTCTTATCGGAGCAAATGACAGTGGCACAACCTAAAGTCTCCACCGCCGGCAGCTTCCGGACGATGCTCTTTCGTCTCACCATTTTCTGGACTCCAATGGCTAAAGCAACGGTCACGATGGCCGGTAATCCTTCGGGAATGGCGGCTACCGCCAGGCTGACCCCGGCCAAAAACATCTGGTAAATTGGTTCTCCCCTGAGCATACCGGTCACTGCCACCAAACCACAGATCAAAAGGCAGGACAGTACCAACCAGGAGCCCAGTTGAGCCAATCGCTTTTGCAAGGGAGTATCCTCCGTTTCCACTGTTTCCATTAATTCAGCGATCCTGCCCATTTCCGTCTCCATCCCGGTGGCCACCACGATACCCATACCTCTTCCCCGGGTGACGGCAGTGCCCAAATGAGCCATATTCCGGCGATCTCCTACCGGTACATCTTCCTTAAGGAGGACATCGGAAACCTTGACAATAGGATAAGATTCTCCTGTAAGCAAAGCTTCCTCAATCTCCAGGTTAATGGCCTCCAGCAAACGCAGGTCAGCAGCTACTTTATCTCCCGCATTCAACAAAAGAATATCTCCCGGAACCACTTCCCGGGCAGGAATCTTGATTTCACTGCCCCCACGGAGCACCGTCGCTTCCGGCGCCGTCAGCTTCTTCAATGCTTCCATGGACTTTTCCGCCCGGTATTCCTGGACAAAGCCCAAAAGGGCGTTAACCACGACGATGGCCAAAATAGTGATGGCATCGGCATATTCACCCAACAGGCCGGATATCAGAGTTGCTCCAATCAGGACAAGAACCATAAAATCACTGAACTGGGACAACAAGATCTTCAAAGGCGAAACAGCCTGCGGTTCCTGCAATTGGTTGGGGCCGTAAATCTTGAGCCTTTTTCCGGCCTCCTCGCTGCTCAGCCCTTTGCGAAGATCACTTTTTAATATTTCAACAACTTCTTGACTCTCTAACCGGTGCCATGGCCGATTCTTCAACAGCAACCCTCCTCACTTTGGTAACTATTTCCTAGGAGGATTCATATTCAGTGCGGGAACAATAAATGCCACATTTTAGCAGCCCGCTTTTCTTGGGCTTTAAAAAATGGTATACTCAGGCTGTTCGTAAAGAATAACCATCAAGGAGGGGAAACATTCGTGGCCTACGACGGAATGACCATGGCGGCAGTTACCCAAGAGCTTCAATGTCTCGTGGATGCCAGAATAGACAAGATCTATCAGCCGGAGCAACTGACTGTATTGCTGCACCTGCGGCAAAAAGACGGGGCACGATATCGCCTGTTGCTTTCGGCAGAAGCAATGGGGGCCAGGATTCATTTAACCGATTACCCTTACCTCAACCCGGCATCCCCTCCCATGTTCTGCATGCTGCTGCGCAAATACCTGGAAGGGGGCAGGATCCTGTCTGTAATCCAGCAGCGTTTGGAGCGTATCCTCGTTTTTACAGTACAATCCTACAATGAGCTGCGGGAATTATGCGAACGACGGCTCATTTGCGAAGTAATGGGTAAACACAGCAATATTATTCTGGTCAACCCGGATACCGGATTGATTATCGACGGTATTAAAAGGTACAGCCATGCGGTAAGTCGCCACCGGGAAGTTCTCCCCGGCAGCCCTTACCTGGCGCCTCCTCCCCAAAACAAAAAAGACCCCCGCCTGTTAAGCTACGAAGAACTGGAGCAGGGCCTTTTGGAGCAGTTAGAGAAAACAGTCACCAAAGCCCTGGTTCAACTGCTGGAGGGAGTGAGCCCCCTGCTGGCGGGAGAACTTGCCTGGCGAGCCGGGCTGCCTGAAGAAGCCCCGGTGGATTCCCTGGGAGCATATGAATTTGAAAGAATCTATTCTTCCTTGCAGGAATTAGTGGCTGAATTGGAAGCAGGCTGTCCCACCCCGTCCTTGGTCCGGGAAGAGACCGGTTTTACTGCTTTCTCAGCTTTTAAGCTCAGCCGTTTTGTTCCTAAAACTGTGCATCCTTCCTCAGTTAATGAGACGATTGATCTTTATTATCAAAAAGAAAAGGAACAACGTCTTTTTACCGGAACAAAACATAGATTAACTCAGGTGATAAAAAAAGAATTGGAGCGCTGTTATAAAAAAGCGGCACTGCAGGAGGACACCCTCTGCCTGGCCTCGGAGGCTGAGGAGTACCGGATTAAAGGAGAGATTCTCACTGCCAATTTGTTCAGAATCCGCCCCGGCGACCGGGAAGTGACCCTGGAAAACTTTTATGATCCCAACGGGAACACCCTTACCATCCCTTTATTACCCGAATTATCCCCTGCCGAGAATGCCCAGCGCTATTTCCGGCATTATAACAAAGCAAAAAATGCCGCTCAAAAAGCAGCCATGTATCACCGGGAAACCATTGAAGAAATTGCCTATTTGGAAGGAATACAACACAGTTTGGAAACCGCCGACACAAGAGGGGAATTGGATGAAATTGAGGAGGAGTTGGTTAAACAGGGATATTTGAAAAAACCGGCCACCAAAGAAGCGGACAAAAAATCTGCAAGCAAGCCGGAGCCGTTGGCCTACCTTTCTTCAGACGGTTTTTCCCTCCTGGTAGGTAAGAATAACCGCCAAAATGATTACCTGACCCTCAAAGTGGCCAAAGACCGGGATCTGTGGCTCCATACCAAAGACATTGCCGGTTCCCACGTCATCATCAAAAATCCGGAAGGGAAACCAATTCCGGAACGGACCCTATTGGAAGCTGCCCATCTAGCCGCTTACTTCAGCAAAGGAAGAATGAGCAGCAAGGTGCCGGTGGATTATACGGAAAGGAAAAATGTGAAGAAGCCGGCCGGCGCCAGACCGGGGATGGTCATTTACGAGAACTATCAGACTGTCTATGTCACCCCGGATAAGGAACTAATCGAAAAACTCGTCCGCAAACAGTAAAGAAAAGATATTTCTTGCCAGATCGCTTAAGGCTGGAAAGTTTGCTCAGCTCAAGCGGAGTGCCTACGTGGCCTGCGGCAGCAAGCTGCCGACGGCTGTGGCCCAACGCCCGCTCCGCAAACATTCCGGCCTCATGCTACTGGTCAACAAGCAAAGAAATACCTATCTTAGACAGGTCTCCTTTTCCATGTGCGGTAGGTAAACCAACTGCCTCCCATAAGAACTCCGATCCCAACCGCCACCAAGATACTGCCCCTGTCTGATTCCGGCTCTCCCTGCTGCTTTTTTTGACCCAAATCAACCAGAAGTCCTTCCCCTTCCAGGAAAGCCCATTTAGTACGGGCATAGCGTTCCTGGGAAACCAGTAGCCACTGGTAATTAACGGCCGTCCACCGGGCAAAATTGATAAATAAACTTTCCGCTTCTTCCTCCGCCAGACCTTCAAAACGAGGAGGACATTCTGTAAAAGAAATTTCCTTAAGCCCTGCATCTTTGTAACTATTGGCAATCTGTTCCCAGACCAGGCCCAAATTATCCACCCCGGTGTCACGGTTTCCGTCAATTGCCGTTAACATTTCACGGGCAAAGAGCAAAACCTCCAGTTCCTGACCGGCAGGTGACCAGAGCTGGCTTTCTAGCAGAACAGCGGTAATGATGTCATACTCCCGTCTCAAAGACTCGAACAGGGCCAGGGCTTGACCGGCAAGCTCTCCTCGTTGTTGCCACTCCAGCTCAGCCATCCCCTGGCTTTCCTCAATCAGGCTGCGGATCTCCCGGGCCTGGGAACCGGCTTCATGATAGGCCTGATAGAGAACATAAGCCGCTGAAAAAACCGTGTGTGCGGCCTCGCTGATCTCCCCGGCACGGTGCATCCCCATTACCGCCTGCTGTCTCCACATTGCTTCTTCCAAAGTCACCGCCTGAGCCGGGGAAGGCAGGAGAAACAACCATAATACAATTGACAGCAATACAACAAAAAAAGTCCTCATCCTCCCCACCCTTCCCGCTGCAAATTCCCCTAACTTCAGTTCCTGCTGCCGGGCTTAATTGCCGGCGTACCTTCCTGACATAAAGGGCATTGTTCCGGCTCATAAGCGGCTACCGCCAAAGATAAGAGGGGAGTTAAAGGTACTCCTCCTACCTCCATGGGTTCAAGACTCCGCTGAACCAGACAGGCAGCCCCTACCACTTCCGCCCCCAGTTCTTTCAGGAGTTCAATCACTTCCTTCACAGACCCGCCGGTGGTCACCACATCTTCCACTACCAGTACTTTTTCACCGGGCTTAACGGAAAAATTACGCCGCAAGGCCATTTTACCCTGCTCCCGTTCCGTGAAAATGGCTTTGGCACCTAACTGGCGGGCCACTTCGTAGGCCACCAGGATGCCTCCCATGGCCGGGCCCACTACCGTAGTGATGCCCCGGTTCTGAAAAGGAGCCGCCATGGCCTGGCAGAGCTTTGCCGTATGTTCCGGGTACTGGAGTACCTGAGCACACTGGATATAGCGGTCACTGTGCTTGCCGGAAGTCAATAAAAAATGACCTTCCAGCAGGGCCTGGGCCTCCTGCAGGATCCCGATTATTTCTTCTCTGGTCAACAAGATTAACCCTCCATTTCCGCTAGAATAGCCCGGGCAGCTTGTCCCGGATCAGCAGCATCCGTAATGGCCCGGCCTACCACCAGGTGGGAGGCGCCCAATGCCACCGCTTCCGCCGGGGTGGTAATCCGCTTTTGATCATGGGCGGCTACCTGGCGGGGCCTAATCCCCGGGGTAACAATCAAAAAGTCGGGACCGCAAGCTGCCCTGATTGCTTTCGCTTCCAAAGGGGAAGCAACTACTCCGTCCAAGCCGGCATTTTGGGCCAGTTTGGCCCAGTTGACAGCCAGCCTGGTTATTTCCACCTGGGGCAGCCCCAGTTCTCCCAAAGCCTCCTGATCCAGGCTGGTCAGCACCGTCACCCCAATTACATAGGGCCTGTCTACCCCGTATTCCCGGGCGGCCTCTCCCGCTGCCCGGACGGCGGCCTTCATCATTTCCGTGCCCCCCGACACATGGACATCGATAATACCGGCGCCAAGAGCCGTCAAAGCCCTGGTGGCTTTGGCCACCGTATTGGGGATATCGTGCAGTTTCAAATCGGCGAAAACCTTCTCCCCCTGCTCCCGCAAGTAATTAATTACCTGGGGACCGGTACGGCTGAACAACTGCAACCCCACTTTATAATAACCAACTTGCCCCTGCAAACGGGACAACAGGTTCTCCACCTCTGACATAGTGTCATAATCCAAAGCCACAATCAATCTTTCCTTGGCAGTGCTCAATTAGATTCCTCCTTGCATCCTTTTCCAGGCTAAGCCGGTCAATTGGCTGATTTTCGTGTATCCCTTCCGTTGACAATAAGAAGCTAACCCATCGATGATCGCCAAAGCAAGACAGGGATTGACAAAATTACCGACCCCGATGGCTACCGCATGAGCCCCGGCCAGCATGAATTCAATGGCATCGGCGGCACTCATGATCCCCCCCATGCCGATAACCGGGATTTGCACCTTTTGGCTTACCTGCCAGACCATCCGCAAAGCCACCGGCTTCACCGCCGGCCCGGAAAGGCCGCCGAAAACATTGGCCAGTACCGGCCTTTGGGCTTCACTGTCGATGGCCATACCCAGCAGGGTATTAATCAAAGAAACCGCATCGGCTCCTGCTTCTTCCACACTCTGGGCAATGCTCACAATATCGGTCACATTGGGAGAAAGCTTGGCGATTACCGGGAGACTGGTTTCCCGGCGGACAGCTTTCACCACCTCCGCCGCCTGGTGGGGACAGGTCCCGAAAGCCAATCCTCCCGCCTTCACATTGGGACAGGAAATATTCACCTCCAGGGCCGCCACACCCGGCACCCCATTGAGTTTCCCCGCTAAAATACCGTATTCCTCCACCGTATTGCCGGAGATGTTGACGATTACCGCCACATCCAAACCGGCCAACCGGGGCAGTATCTTTTCGATGACGTGCTCTACACCGGGATTTTCCAACCCCACGCTGTTTAACATGCCGGCAGGGGTTTCCACCACCCGGGGAGGGGGATTTCCCGCCCGGGGCTTCAGGGTAGTCCCCTTAACCATGATGCCGCCCAAGCGTTGAAGATCAATAAACTGTTGCATTTCCAGCCCATAACCGAAGGTACCGGAGGCGGTCAGGACCGGGTTCTTCAGCTTTAAACCGCCCAAATCCACCGTCAAATCAATTCCGGACATAACCCTTCACCACCTCCAGGGGAAAAACCGGGCCGTCGGTACAAACGTGGGCGTAAGTTTCTCCCTGTTTCCCATAAATCCTACAGGTACATCCCAGGCATACCCCGATGCCGCAAGCCATGTTGGCTTCCAGGGAAGCCTCCCCTTTGAGACCGTATTGCCCGGCTAAGGCCGCCACCGCTTCCAACATGGGTTCCGGCCCGCAGGTATAAATGAAACCGTCAAAACCCTGTTCCAACTCCTCCTGCAACAGTGCCGTCACCAAACCCTGCCGGCCGGCACTGCCGTCCAGGGTGGATATCTTGACAACCTGACTGGCCCGCTCAAATTCCGCTACCCTTAACAGGTCCCGGGCACTGCCGGCCCCCAGCAAAGTAACCGGTGAGGCGCCCCCTTTATGGAGTGTCTCTGCCAAGGACAGGAGAGGAGCAACACCGATACCCCCGCCAACCAGCAAAGCCTTGCCCTTCACCAGGGAGAACCCCCGACCCAGGGGACCGATTAAATCCAGCATTTCACCGGGACGGCGGTTCCCCAGCCAAACCGTTCCCTGACCTTTGCGCCGGACAAGAAATTCCACGATGCCTCTTTCCGGCTCATACCGGTGAATGCT
>JAAZDD010000178.1 GCA_012512955.1 Clostridia bacterium | reverse complement strand
GGACAGTAATAAACCTGTGTTGGAGAGAATTACCCGGGAACTGGAAAAGTTACCTTTAAGGGGCCTGGTGGTCAGTAATCCGGGAGGTATTCAATGGGCCCGGGAACATTTTGCCGGTATGCCCCTCATTCTGGATTATCCGTTTAACCTGATGAATGATTTCAGCATCGAATTTTTGGCCCAAGAACAGGTTCAAGGGGTTACTTTGTCTCCGGAACTGAGTTTTAAAGAAATCGCCCAGTTGTGTATTCCTCCTACAGTAGAGGTGGAGGGGATTATTCACGGAGCCCTGCCGTTAATGATTTCAGAGCACTGCGTATTGGGGGGTGTAGTGGGAGGCCGTACGGAAGAAGAGCCCTGCTCTGCTCCCTGTAACAAACAAAGTTTCCGGTTGCGGGATCGGAAGAATTATTCTTTTCCGGTGGAAACGGACCAGTTTTGCCGGATGCACATCTTTAACTCCCAGGATTTGTGCCTGATCGAGCATCTTCCTTCCTTCAGGGAATTGGGATACCACCGACTAAGAATCGAGGCCCGAAGGGAAAGGGCCGACTACGTGAGAAAAGTAACCGGCATCTATCGCCAGGCTTTGGACCGGCTGGCTGCTGGTTTGGAAACAGGATGGGAAGAGAAACGGCAGGTACTGGAGAAATTATCTCCTTTTGGCCTGACCAAAGGTCACTATTTTCGCGGCGTTTAGAGGTGAAACCATGCCTTATTACAATACGGAAAAATTGGAACTACCAAAGATCTTGTCCCGGCTGGAAAGCATGTGTGCCTCTTCCTTAGGTAAAGATTTGGTGGCCCGGTTGGCACCCAGTGCTGATTTGGAGGAAGTCCGGATTTGGCAGCAGGAAACCACTGAGGCCTGTGACTGCCTGCGCTTATATCCTACTTTTTCCCTGGGAGGGATCAGGGATATTCGTACTCACCTTTGGCGGGTTGCCAGAGGTGGTGTTTTGCAGCCCGGTGAATTTCTGGACATATTAGATACGGTGCAGGCCGGTCGCCGGTTAAAAAGCTTTTTTGCCAAAGTCAAAGAAGACTATCCCAGGCTAAAGGAATTAAGTCAGGAACTGATGGACCTCAGTGAGGTGGAAAAGGCAATCATCAGTATCATTTCGGAAGATGGGAAAGTGAAAGATGAGGCATCTCCCGCCTTGTTCCGCTTTAGACGAAAAATCCAGGAAATCCAGGAAAAGATTAAAAACAAACTGGAGGGGATTATTCGTTCCGGAGAATACCAGAGAGTGCTTCAGGATGCTTTGATCACCATGCGGGGGGATCGTTATGTACTGCCCGTCAAGCAAGAATACCGCTCCAAAATGCCCGGTTTGGTCCATGATCAATCAGCCAGCGGTGCCACTCTGTTTATAGAGCCCATGGCTGTGGTGGAACTCAATAATGAATTGCGCAAAGCCCAGTTGGAAGAAGCTAAAGAAGTGGAGACCCTATTGGTGGCTCTTTCAGCGCGAGTGGGTTCTTACGCCGAAGAACTGCAGGTGACTGTGGAGGCTCTCGGCAAATATGATTTTCTTTTTGCTAAGGCCAGATTGAGCGGGGCCATGAATGCTTCCCAACCTTCTTTGAATAAAAAGGGATATTTGCGGATTGTCAAGGGAAGGCATCCATTGCTTACCGGTAAGCCGGTTCCTTTGGATTTGGAACTGGGTGAAAAATTTCGGACGCTCATTATTACCGGCCCCAACACTGGGGGGAAGACGGTTGCCCTGAAAACCTGCGGGCTCCTTTGTTTAATGGCACAATGCGGTCTCCATGTTCCGGCGGAACCGGAAACGGAATTATGTGTTTTTGAACAAATCTTTGCTGATATTGGTGATGAACAAAGTATTGAGCAGTCCTTAAGCACTTTTTCCAGTCACATGAAAAACCTGGTGTCTATCGTGCAGCAAGCCGGTCCTTCAAGTTTGGTGCTGCTGGACGAATTGGGGGCCGGGACGGACCCGACGGAAGGAGCTGCCCTGGCCATGGCAATCTTGTCAACTTTGCATTCTGCCGGGGCTAGGATTGTGGCGACGACCCATTACAGTGAACTGAAAGCATTTGCCTATAATACTGCGGGCATGGAAAATGCCAGCGTGGAATTTGACCCGATCAGTTTGCGGCCCACCTACCGGCTGCTCATAGGGATGCCCGGCCGTAGCAATGCTTTGGAGATTGCTGCCCGTTTGGGTTTGGATCCTGATGTGGTAGCCTTAGCCCGTTCCTATATTTCCCAGGATGAGTTGGAAGTAGGGGCTCTGTTGGAAGAACTGGAAACCAGGCGGTTAGGCTTGGAAAGAGAGCAGGATGAGTCTGAGCGGCTTCAAAGGGAACTGGCGCAGCTCAAAAAAGAGTTGGAAGTGCAAAGACTTGAACTCCACCGGAAAGAGCAGCGGGTTTTGGAGGAAGCCCAAGTAAAAGCTAAGAAAATCATCGATGAAACCCAGGAAGTCGTCCGTTCCCTGGTGGCGGATCTGCGCCGGGCGGCCAAGGAAAGAGAACGCCGGGAGCAGGATAGAGCCATTGAAGAAGCCCGGCGCCGGCTCCATGAATTGAAGCGAAAAAATCGCAATCAATTACAAAGCACCGACGACGAATACAAAAGGGACGCTCCAACCTCCGTGCGGCCCGGGGATCCGGTTTATGTGGTCAGTTTAAACCAAAAAGGTACCGTGCTCACCGAGCCTAATCCCCAGGGAGAAGTGCAGGTCCAGGTGGGGATTATGAAGGTGCAGGTGGCTTTAGCTGATTTGCGCCTGGTGGAAAGGGATGTCAAGCAGCAAGTATCAGGTACCGTGGCCAAGATGGTACTTGATAAGGCACGTTCCCTATCTCCGGAATTGGACCTGCGGGGTTGTACAGTTGAGGAAGCCTTGGAATTGGTGGAAAAATACCTGGATGACGCATTGCTCAGTAACCTGACTACCAT
>JAAZDD010000177.1 GCA_012512955.1 Clostridia bacterium | reverse complement strand
GGTAGTGGAAGCATACAAATAAGGAAATCTAAAGGAGCCCGGCAGTTTCATCGGCCGGGCTCCTTTCCTTACGGGGCGTTTTTTGGCGAACAGGCAAGGGTTTGTACCGGTTGCGGTTTCTGCTTGCTGTTGGCCAGGTAAACTCCGTACAGGATCAACACTGCACCGATAGCATGGAAGGGAAAAATTCTGTCTCCCAGGATTAGGTTGGCGGAGACGGCGGAAAAAACAGGAACAAGATTTTGAAAGGCTGATGTCCGGCCGGCCCCCACCTGTCTGACCCCGTCATACCAAAAGACAAAAGCGATGGCTGAGGCAAATACCGCCATGAAAATTACGGCAACAATCACAGGCGGTTCCAGATTCTGCCACTGTGTGGTGTGGACATGAGGCCAGGCGAAAATCCAGAGGATGACCGCTCCCAAACCACAGGCGTAAGTGGTGGCCAATAAGCTGCTCCAGCGTTGGCCGGTGGCTTTGCCTATGACCGTATAGAGGGACCAGCAGAAGAGGGCACCTGCAATGATCAGATCTCCCTTGTTGAAAGCAAGCTCCTTGAGGATACTCCATGAACCCTGGGAGATGATCACCGCTACACCACCCAGGGAAAGAAACAGCCCCAATGACTGCCTGCCGGTAATGCGCTCTTTAAACAGCAATCCGGAAATGAGGGTGGTCATTACCGGTCCCGAAGAAACGATGAGAGACCCGTTGATGGGGCTGGTATAGATCATCCCCGTAAAAAAGAAGATGTTATAGAGAGCAATGCCCGTTAAAGCAGCCGCTATCAACAATGCCCAATCCCTGGGTGGTACCCAAGCCTTTTTTCCTTCCTTAATGATCAGTGCCACCAGCAGGACGCTGAACGCTAAAGTGAAGCGCAAGGCTGCTGCCAAAGTGGGTGGCAGTTGTTGTACTACTATTTTTGCGGCTACAAAGGCTCCTCCCCAGCAACCGGCGGAGATAATCAATTTTCCGTAAATACGAAGAAGGCTACTGTTTCTCAAAGTCTAATTCCTCTTTTCTTTCCTTGACTGGGTAGTAGATATAATCGTATTTCTTTTTGGATCGCTGATTATCCTCCTTTACCTGAATTATCGCCGGAAATCAGCATTACGGGCTTAAGTATTTGGTTTCTTCGACCGATATCACTATTAAAGACTGACGAAGATTTCCTCAATGAGGTTAAAAGGTACTTTCATTTTCCGGTGAAAAAGGAGGAATGGGGAAAATGAGCAACCTGCGGGTTGGCGGTTTGGCCACGGGGATGGATTTGGAGAGTATAGTCAAAAATTTGATGAAAATAGAGCAGTTGAAACTGGATAAGCTGGAACAGCAAAAGACCAGAATCCAGTGGCAGCAGGAAGCCTATAACGATATTAATAAGATCTTTGCCAATTTCATTCTGGATGTCCAGAAAGAATTTGGCCTGACTAAAGCCGTTTCTACCGGGTTTACCAAGCAGCCGGTGAGCAGTCTGAATTGGGTGAAAACGGCCATGTCAGGAGATGAAACCGTCCTGACTGCCTCCGCCCGTGCCAATTCTGTCAGCGGTACCCATACGATTGAGGTGGAAAGGCTGGCCACCGGCTGGTCCGCAGCCAGTGCAGATCAGATCGGTTCGGAAAACGGATTAATCAGCCTGGGAGCAGAGGAAGCCATAGATTTTACGATTAATGGCTGGCGTTTCACCACCAAAACAATTGAAGAATTGGGAGGAATTGAACAAGTAGATCTGGAGAAATATATCCATATTTCCCATAATGACGGCAAAGTAAGCCTGTCGGAAGTAGCCAATGCAATTAACAAAGCCGGTATCGGCATTACAGCTCACTACGATTCAGCGATTGATCGCTTCTTTCTCCAGACTGCCGGAACCGGTTCGGAACGCAAGATCGAGATCGAAGACAACAGTGTTCTGGCCGGAGAGCGTGCCTTCATTGCCGATAATGCAGAGAAAAAAGCCCTGTTAAACCTTCAGGGGAAAGTGGCGGAGTTAAACGTTGATGAGGAGACTGGGGAAAGTGTTATAGTAGAAAAATTTGTAGCCGTTGTAAGCGGAGAAAACTATCAGGGCCAGGACGCCATCGTCCATTTCGGAGCCGCCAGGAATTTGAAGTTTTCCTCCAACCAGTTCACCTTGAATAACATAGATTTCACTATTAAAGGGGTAGGTACAACCACCGTTACCGTAGATACCGACGTAGACGGAGTTTATGACAAAATAGTAGATTTTGTCGCTCGTTACAATTTGTTAATTGATAAGGTCAACAATTTACTGACGGAAAAGGTATACAGGGATTACCAACCTTTGACTAAAGAACAACGGGAGGCAATGTCAGAGAAGGAAATTGAACTCTGGGAGGAAAAGGCCAAAAGCGGTTTGTTGAACAGGGATATTTACCTGTCCCAGACTTTGCAGCGGATCCGTTCCGGTTTATATGAGGGGGTTACGGGGCCATCCAAAAAGGAACACCATATCTATAATTTCGGTATTAGTACGGAATCATATGTGGCCGGCTCCATGGGGGGAAAACTGGTCATCGATGAAACGAAACTGAAGGAAGCCATCAGAAATGACGTGGATGCCGTATTGGAACTGCTTTTTGCCCAGCCGGACACCTCCGTGTCAGAGGGAGAAGCCAGGGCCCATACAGGACTTGTCAGCCGTATTTTCCAGGATCTTACTGAAGGGATGAAACAGATTATCAATAAAGCAGGTTACGGCGGCGATGCAGAACTCTATCGTAAAGTGGACAGCAGGATGCTTTTGGATTTTGTGGTAGAGCAGGGTAGTATCAGTTTCCTTCAAAGGGATCTTTCCAGGCTGGACGAACGGATCTATAACTTCCAGGCGCAGATGTTGAGGAAAGAAAACCAGTACTGGTCTCAATTTACCGCCTTGGAGAAAGCCATTAACCAGATGAATGCGCGAGCTGCCTGGCTGGCCCAACAGTTGGGCGGCGGCTGGTAATTCTAGGGATATGAGCTAAGATTGGAGGGATTACTATGCAAGTTAGTTCCGTCGGTGCCGGAAAACCGGATTTAAGCGTGGCTCCCAAGTTGAAGCAGGTTGGAGAAGGGGAAGCAACTCCTGCCGGAAGC
>JAAZDD010000176.1 GCA_012512955.1 Clostridia bacterium | reverse complement strand
TTTGGTTTGTTCCCATGGCCAATCCGGATGGTGTTACCCTGCAACAAAAGGGTTTAAGCGAATTTCCCGAAGAGGCTCATGCTGATTTAATCAAGATGAACAACGGCAGTAAAGATTTCACCCGTTGGAAAGCAAATGCCAAAGGGGTGGACTTAAACCGCAATTATCCTGTCATTTACTGGGAGCTTGTCAGAAATGATCCGGGTAAGCCCTATTTTCAGAACTTTAAGGGAGATTACCCGCTGCAAGCTAAGGAAGCTGTGGTAACGGCTAAGTTTACCCAGGCCATCGATCCTCAGGTGCTGGTTACTTACCACTCCTCAGGTAACGTTATCTATTGGTGGTATTATCATTCCCAACCTGAATTAGTGGAACGGGACAAACGGATGGCCCGTAAAATAGCGGAATATACTGGTTATGGGCTTATGCCCAAAGAGGAATTTTTGGGAAGCGGCAGTTACCGGGATTGGTACCACCAGAATACAGGTAATCGAGGCTTCACTATCGAACTGGGCAATTATATTCCGGCCGGTCACGTTCCGGTAAGTGAGTTTCCGAGTATCTGGGAACGGAATAAGTTAATAGGGTTATATGTTGCAAAGGAAGGGTACAACCTCTATCGTGATAAGTATTTGACTGCCGTTGCCATTCCTTCCGTATATGAGATGGAAGTCAACGGTGAGAAAACTGCCGTACCAAGTTATAACATAGAGGGGTATAATTATATAAATTTGCGTGATCTCGCTGTCCTTTTCAGGGATACGGAAACTCCCTTTGATGTGGAGTGGGATGCAGGGGAGCAAGTTGTAAACATTGTTCCAGAGCGAAGATATACATTAGCTTCCAGAGGTGCCCTGGTTAACGAAAGGGCCAAGGCTGTAAAAGTTGCGCTGACAATCAAATATAACGGTGAACAAGTAGCAGTTAGCGCTTATACGGTCAATGGGGCAACTTATTACAAGTTACGGGACATTGCTTCCCTGCTTGGTATTACGATTGATTAACAAAAGGGAGTGGCAAAAAGAAAAACAAGAAACAAGATCTGTATATAACCTGGGCGGAAAACTTCCGCTTTTTTTGTTGCATGGCAGGATATTCCTAAACGGTGGCTAAATTTTAAATAAAGGCAAGCTAAAGACTTAATATTCTGAAATATGACAGTTTAGGATGTCATAGGGACTGGATGAGCAAATAATCGCTCATTTTTGTTGTGCATGATCATTGAAAAAGGCAGGGTGCTGCAGGCAAGGCGGGAGGACGGTTTGGGAGGGATATTTAATGAAGGCCATATTGGACTGGGATGCCATAACTTTGGCTGAGAAGATCCGGAATAGGGAAGTAACGGTTACCCAGGCTACGGAAACATATATCAGGCAGATCAAAACAGTTAATCCGAAGTTAAATGCCCTGGTGGAAAACCGTTTTGCCGAGGCTTTGGTGGAAGCAAGACAATGCGATGAACTTTTGGAGCAAGGGAAGGCGGAGGGGCGGCTGTTCGGGGTGCCCATCAGCATGAAGGAATCCATGGATGTGGCAGGAATGCGGTCCACCGGGGGACTGCTCCACCGGAAAAACTTCGTGGCGGATGAGGATGCGGTGACGGTGGCCAAGCTCCGGCAGGAAGGAGCCATTATCCTGGGGAAAACCAACACTCCTGCTCTCTGTTTCTGCCAGGAAACGGACAATAAGTTATTTGGCAGGACCAATAATCCCTGGGATTTGAACAGGACCTGCGGCGGTTCCACCGGCGGGGAAGGGGCCCTGATTGCCGTGGGAGGAGCGGCCGTGGGTTTTGGTGCCGATATCGGCGGTTCCATCCGGTTTCCCTCCCATTTTAACGGCATTGTCGGTTTTAAATCCGGGAACGGGCAGGTTTCCGCCCAGGGTCATTTTCCCCCCATCAACCAGCCTCTTCATGTCCGGATGCTGGGACTGGGTGCCATGGCTAAATCGGTTGCCGATGCAGAACTGATCAATGACATTGTGGCTGATAATCCCCCGCCGGAAGTTGATCCGGGCGAGTTCACCCTGACTGTCTATGCCAGGGAAAGCAGGATTCCCCTGGGGGAGGAAACGGAAGCCTGTTTGCACAGAATAGCCCGGCATTTCAGCCGGGATTACCGGGTGGATCATACACCGCCGCCCTTTTTGCACCGGGTAAGCCTCATGTGGCAGTTGATTATGTCCCATGATGAAAACGGGGAGTTTGTGGCCGGTGCTTTCGGCAATCATCCTTTCCATCCTGTCTGGGATTATCTGAAGGAAGTGGTCACCGGTTCTTCGGAATATCATCGTTATTTAAGCTGGGCTTTCCTTGGGGCCAACTTATTCAAACCGTCGGCAAAACAGCTGGTGCAATTGAAACAGGACCTGGTCAAAGCCGATGAAGCGGCCCGCTCTTATTTTGCCAAAAGAGTCTTGGTATTGCCCGTTTATCATACCACCGCTTTGCCCCATGGCCGGTTGTACCGGGAGATTTTCTCCATCAAAAAAACTTTCCTTCGCTATATGCCCTACATTGCCTTGGCTAATGTGATGGGACTGCCTTCTTTGACCGTGCCCGTGGGAGAGGACAGCCGGGGACTGCCCATTGGAGTGCAACTGATCAGTGCCGTGGGCAACGAAAGAGCCCTGTTCCACTTCGGGCGGGAGTTGGAAAAGGAGTTCCGGGGTTATATTCGCTGTACCAAATATGACAGCATGTAAGCAAACCCACCGTGTTCCTCAACAAAGGAATCCGGTGGGTTTTCTTTATATTCTTCTGTTTTGCATCAGTTTCTTCTCCAGGAAAGCAACCGCCTGGTACATGACGGTGGCCGCCAGGGAAATGATCAAGAGGCTGGTCATCACTAAAGTCAGGTTGAAGACCTGGAAACCGTAAATGATGAGATACCCGAGCCCTGCCTTGGCCACCAGGAACTCCCCGACTATTACCCCCACCCAGGACAGGCCCACATTGACCTTCAGGGTGGAAATGATGCTGGGTACGGAAGCGGGCAGCACCACTTTCCGGAAACTCTGCCAGCGGGTGGCGCCCCAGGTTTGGGTCAGCTTCAGGTAGTTGGGGTCCACTTCCTGGAAACTGCCGTAGACCACGATGGTGGTAATGATAAGGGCAATGGCCACGGCCATGGCAATGATGGAAAGATGGCCTGTGCCTAAAGTGACGATGAAAAAAGGACCCAGGGCCACTTTGGGCATACTGTTTAAGACCACCAGGTAAGGGTCCAGCACCCGGGCGAAGAAAGGGGAGGCCCAGATCAAAATGGCCAGGAGGGTGCCAAATAAGGTGCCCAGGCAAAAGCCAATGATGGTTTCCACCAGGGTAATCCAGGTGTGATGATAGATGGAACCGTCGGCGGCCCTTTCCAGGATCAACTGCCAGACCCGGGTGGGCTGGCTGAAAATAAAAGTGTCCACAATGCCGTAGCGGGCGGATACTTCCCAGGCGATGAGCAAAAAAACCAGTAGCACTATTTGGGTGGCCAAGACCTTGAGCTGCTCCAGGCGAAGGGCCTTGAGATAGCGCCCGTGTTCTTCACTTTGGGCTCCTTTGGTGAGCCAATCAGCGATCTTCATAGACGTCCAGCTCCTCCCACAGTCTTTGGAAATAGGTTTGGAATTCGGGGATGTTCCGGGAAGCCAAAGGCGTTTTCTCACTGATGACCGGGGGAATCTCGATGACCGTGTTGATGCGGCCCGGGTTGCGGCTGAAAACATAGACCCGGTCGGACATGGCCACTGCTTCCGAAAGATCATGGGTGACCAGCACCGCTGTTTTGGCATGTTTCTTTAAAGTACTGGAGACCAAGTCCTCCAGCCGGAGTTTTGTCTGGTAGTCCAGGGCGGAGAAAGGTTCATCCAACAGGAGAATATCCGGTTCCGTAGCCAGGGTCCGGACCAGGGCCACTCTTTGCCTCATGCCCCCGGACAGCTGGTGGGGATAATGAAGCCGGTAATCAATCAGCCCCATTTCCTCCAGCAGGTAAAGGGCGTGCTCCTCCGTTTCCCGGTTCAGGGTATGGGTGATCTCCAGGCCCAGGAGAATGTTCTGGTAGATATTCCGCCAGGGTAACAGGTAGTCTTGCTGGAGCATATAGCCTACTTGGGAAGTAGGGCCTTCCACCTTTTGGCCGAAGATGCGGATCTCTCCCCCGGAAGGCGGAAAAAGCCCGGCAATGAGGGAGAGTAGTGTAGTCTTGCCGCAGCCGCTGGGGCCCACCAGGCTGATAAATGCTCCCGCCTCGACAGTTAAGTTAACATTGTCCACGGCATAATTGATGCCGGTTTTGGTGATGTATTTCTTGGACACGTCCTTCAGTTCAATGGCCAAAGCATGGGTCATGTTCTATCCCTCCTCTCCCCATCCTATGCAGGGGAGGAAAGTACCGCCACTGGAGCCTATAGGGAAAGGGAAGACCCAGCCTGGGCCGGGTCCGTGACCGGAAGATATTTAATTGCCGTACAGCTCATAGGCTTTTTGGGCGAACTCCGTGGTGACAATCTGCTCGTAGGGAACCCGTTCTTTCAGTTCCCCGGCGGCTTCCATAATGTTCTGCAGGTTTTCCAACCCTTCCGGAATGATCACACCGCTTGTGGGCCAGGTATCCTGGTTTTTGTAACGGGTGACCACGGTGACCAGGATATCTTCATCGGTGCCCTCAAAATAGGGGGCGATGATGGCGGCGATTTCCTCAGGAGAATGGCTGTGGACATAGTTAAGTCCTTTCTGGAGACCGTTGGCCAGTTTTTGAATCGCCTCCGGGTTTTTCTCCAGGTAACTGCTCTTGGCCATGAAACAAGTGTAAGGGAGAATGCCGCTTTCCACCCCCAGGGAGGCGACCACGTAGGCCTTGCCTTCCTTCTCCAGGAGCGCGGCCACCGGTTCAAACAGGTGAGCAAAATCACCGGTGCCGGAAGCAAAAGCACTGCCCAAGTTGGCGAAATCCACATTTTGGATGATCTCCACATCCACATGGGGGATGATGCCGTTCTTGGCTTCCACATATTCAGCCACCATTTCCGGCATGCCTCCCTTACGCTGGCCCAGCATCACCTTGCCCCGGATCAGCTCCCAGGAGAAATCTTCAATGGGTTCCCGGGCCACCAGGAACTGCCCGTCCCTTTGGGTCAATTGAAAGAAATTCAGTACCGCGTCACTGCTTCCCTGCTGGTAGACGTAGATGGAGGTTTCTGATCCTACAAAGCCCACGTCCGCTTCATTGGAGAGAAGATGGGTCATCACCTTGTCCCCGCCGAAGGCGGTGGTCAGTTCCACTTCCAATCCTTCTTCAGCAAAATAGCCGTTAGCAAAGGCCACATACATGGGGGCATAAAAAATAGAGCGGGTTACCTCCGACAGCCTGATGGTAGGCACTTGCTGACCGGTGGCCGGTTCCTGGGGCGGCTGGGAAGAACAGGCGGCCAGTCCTACCAGGGAAAGGATCAACAGGGCAATCACCAGTACTTTTTGCCATCGCATACTAACTTTCCCTCCTGTTTGTTTTTTGATATTCTATGCAGGTAAAGATCCGGTGGTGTGGCGGGGGAGCTGGGAATGGCTGCCATGGTATAATGAAAGGGAAGCGTTCAGGAAAGG
>JAAZDD010000175.1 GCA_012512955.1 Clostridia bacterium | reverse complement strand
GTTCATTGAGGCTTTCCGTCAGCTCCCTTTGTTCCAGGTTACTCTCTTTGGCCAATTCCGCTCCGGCCAGGGGCAATCCGACCCGCACCAGGGCTTCCAAAGCCAGTTCCGCCGGTGTCCCCTCCAAACGGGTTGCCAAGGTTTGTAAAACTTTCTCTTCAAAGCGGCGATGCCTGGGAGCCGCCGGATCAATGACTAGACCTCCGGCAATGGTGTGCATGGGCGAATAGGACCGGATAACCAGCCGATCTTTCTTTTCCGCCACCAGGGCTTCTTCCAACTGTAACTGGGCAAAAGCCGTATCACCGGGTGACAATTCCTCCCGGTCCAGCAAAACCACCCGTCCCAGCACTTCCCCGGTACCCAAGTGGATCCTCACTCTTTGGCGGTTCTCCATGGCCGGCGCTTTAGCCAGGAGATGTAACTGCAGATCAATGCGGTAGGAAGGAACCAAGGTCCCCGGCGTAAGTAAAGTACTGCCCCTGGACAGTTCGCCGGTTTCAATCCCGGCCAGGTTGACGGCCACCCTCTGACCGGCCTTTGCCACTTCCACTTTTTGTCCGTGAACTTGCAGGGTTCGGACCCTAACCTGCAATCCTTCCGGCTGCAGTTCCAGGGTATCGCCCACTTTAATGGTACCCGTCCACAGGGTGCCGGTCACCACCGTGCCGAAACCGGTAATGGAAAAAACCCGGTCAATGGGCAGCCGTACTTTCCCGGCTGCAGATTTCGCCGGGGTTTCAGCCACCAACTGCTCCAAAGCCTGTTTCAACCTCTCCATCCCCTCACCGGTCACGGCGGAAACAGGGATAATGGGGGACTCCTCCAAGACGCTGCCTCTCAGGGTTTCTCTGATATCCTCCAGGACCAGTTCCAGCCAGTCATCCTCCACCAGATCCTTTTTGGTAACGACCACCAGTCCTTTTTTGATTTGCAGCAAATTAATAATATCCAAATGTTCCTGGGTTTGAGGCATGACCCCTTCATCAGCGGCAATGACCAGCATCACCAGGTCCATCCCCCCCACCCCGGCCAGCATCTGCCTGATGAAACGCTCATGGCCGGGAACATCCACCAAGCCTATTTTTTGACCATTAGGGAGCGTCAGGGGGGCAAAGCCCAGTTCAATGGAGATGCCCCTTTCCCTTTCCTCCTTTAGCCGATCAGTGTTGACTCCCGTTAAAGCATTGACCAGGACCGTTTTCCCGTGATCCACATGGCCGGCGGTACCAACAATGATATATTCCATATAGTTCACCCCCACTAAGCCAGAGGCAAATACTTTGTCAAAGCTTCAATTAAACTCTCCTCTTCATCGTCCAGCACCGTGCGCAAATCCAAAACCAGCTTACCTTCAGCAATCCGGGCCATCACCGCCGGTCTTCCTCGTCTCAGCCCGGCGGCCCATTTTTCCACTTTCCCCGCCACCGGCTCCAGAGTGACCAGGGTGGTAGACAGTTCCAGCATGGGCAAAGAGCCTCCTCCCGCTTGGGATACTCCCGGCTCCACCGCCACTATTACCCGCTCATCAAACAACTGTTGCAACCGGGCCGCCAGTTGTCTCGCTCTTTTTTCCAGCACCTCAGTTTTCATGGTCAGCATTCTGAGGATGGGGATCAGCTCCACCGTCTGCTCCGGCTCCCAGAGATAGGCCCTTAAAGTAGCCTCCAGGGCGGCCATGGTCAACTTATCCACCCTTAAGGCCCTGGTTAACTGGTTCTTGGCCATTTGGTCCACATACTTTTTCTTCCCGACGATAATACCGGCCTGGGGGCCCCCCAAAAGTTTGTCACCGCTGAAAGTGACTATATCGGCTCCTGCCTTGACTTCCTCCTGGACCGTCGGCTCCCCGGTAATCCCGTACGGTTTCAAATCCACCAGAAAACCGCTGCCCAAATCCTCCATCACGGGAATTCCCGTTTCCCGGCCCAAAGCCACCAGTTCTTCCAGGGAGGTTTCCCGGGTGAAACCCATGATACGGTAATTACTGGGATGGACCTTCAGGAGCAGTGCCGTATCTTCCGTCAGGGCATTCCGGTAATCCCGCTGGTAAGTCTTATTGGTGGTGCCCACTTCCACCAACCTGGCACCGCTGGCTGCCATCACCTCCGGAACCCGGAAAGAACCCCCAATCTCCACTAACTGTCCCCGGGAAACAATTACTTCCCGGCCCTGGGCCAGGGTATTCAAGGCTAAAAGAACTGCCGCCGCATTATTGTTCACCACCAGGGCACTTTCCGCACCGGTCAGGCGGCATAACAGTTCCACCACATGACTGTAGCGGGAACCCCGTTCACCGGTATTCAGGTCCAGCTCCAAGTTGCTGTAACCCTTGGGCACTTCAAGGATTGCTTCCCTGGCTTGGTCGCTTAAGACGGCCCTGCCTAAATTGGTATGTAACACTACCCCGGTAGCATTGATGACTGGCCGCAAGTTAGGCTCCCAATAAGCGTAAGCACTTTGCAGAGCTTGATGTGAGACCTGTTCCGGAGACAGTTCTTCCTGACTTACCGGCTGACCGGTCAAAACCCGCTCCCTTAATTGGGCGATGACTGCCCGGAGCTGCTCCACAAGCAGCCCATGCGGCAGTGAATTTCTTATGTTTGGCGTGAGCTGCATCAGCACTTCGTCTACCGAAGGCAATTCCCGTAATAGCCGGCGATTATCCTCCATGGAGTTGGCCTCCCTAACCAGACAATTTGAACACCCAAGATCTGTCCCGAGTGTCGCTGGTAACTATTATAGCACAAAGAAAAAAAGGAAAACCCCCTGGAGAGGGGGATTATGGTCTAAATTCCTCATAACTGTTCACAGCCAAAATTTTATAACCGTGTTCCTTTAACTTCTCTACAATATCAGTGCCGTCACTGGTTTTGATTCTTAAAACAACCTTGGCCTTCGGCCCGCCGTTTCTAAAGACGGCAATGCGAGAGATATTGGATCCTAAAGTGCCAATTACCTGAGCAATATCGGCCAGGACCCCGGGCTGATCTTCGGCTTCCAAGCTAATCCGGCAACCTTCTTCCTTAAGCCCCATTATCTCAATAAAAGCATCAAAGATATTGGTTTCGGTAATAATCCCCACTAACTCCCCATTGGAGGTAACAGGCAACGCTCCCACCTTGTGTTCCCTCATCAACAATGCCGCTTCTTCAATGTAAGCATCGGCATCAATCACATGGACTTTTTGTCGTTTCGGCAGGAAATCTCCTATTTTAGCCTTGGCCAATAAATAGTTTAATTCAAAGATGCTGAGCGATGTTGCCGGGGACGGGGAGATTTCCCTTAAGTCACGATCCGTTACAATACCCACCAATTCATTATTTTCCATTACCGGTAGGCGCCGGACATTGTGTCTGCGCATCAAATCCAAGGCATCAGCTACCGTGGTCTTCCGGGTAATCGTTACCGGATTTGTTGACATGTAGTTGCGAACTAACATCTTGACCAAGCCCCCTTTTTTTTGCTAACCACCCAGGTAAGCCTTCCTTACTTCATCACTTTTCACCAGTTCTTCCGCATAACCGCTCAACACGACCCGACCGGTTTCCAGGACATAGGCCCGGTGGGCAATGGACAGGGCCATGTGGGCGTTCTGCTCCACCAGAAGAATTGTCGTACCTGCCTGGTTAATTTCCTTAATGATAGCAAAGATCTCCTGCACTAAAATAGGTGCCAAACCCATGGAAGGTTCATCCAGCAAGAGCAGCTTCGGCTTGGACATCAAAGCCCGGCCCATGGCCAGCATCTGCTGTTCACCGCCGCTTAAAGTCCCTGCCCGCTGGCGAATTCTCTCCTTTAAACGGGGGAACCTCCTGAATACATTCTCCAAACTGGCCTGGATTTCCTGGCGGTCTTTACGCAAATAAGCACCCATCTCCAAATTTTCCAAGACGGACAAGTTGGCAAAGATCCGCCTGCCTTCAGGAACCTGGGAGATGCCTTTCTTGACAATGGCTGGGGCCGGAATCTGAGCAATACTTTCCTCCTCAAACAGAATATCTCCTGTTTTGGACCGGAGGAGCCCGGAAATAGTCCTCAGGGTAGTGGTCTTACCGGCGCCGTTTCCGCCAATCAGGGTCACGATTTCGCCTCGTTCCACTTCCAAAGATACATTTTTTAGAGCATGGATATTGCCGTAATAAACGTTGATATCTTTAATGGATAACACGTCATGCCTCCCTCCCCAGATAAGCTTCAATAACCCTGGGATTGCGCTTGATCTCCTCGGGAGTGCCTTCGGCAATGATTTTACCGTAATCCAAAACATAGATGCGTTCGCAAATACTCATTACCAATGACATGTCATGCTCAATCAGAAGAATAGTCAAGTCAAATTTATCCCTGATTTCACCGATGAGGGCCATCAGCTCTTTTGTTTCCAAAGGGTTCATACCAGCTGCCGGTTCATCCAACAGCAACAGTTTAGGCTTGGCCGCCAGCGCCCTCACGATCTCCAGCCTTCTCTGTTCCCCATAAGGCAAGTTACTGGCCAATTCCCCCGCCTTATCATCCAACCGGAACACTTTCAATAATTCCATAGCTGCCTCATCCATTTTCTCCTCACCGCGAAAAAAATCAGGCAGCCGCAAAAAAGCACCCCACAGACTGTATTTGTCATGCCAATGAAAGGCCAATTTCACATTATCCAAGACGGTCATGGAGTTAAACAGCCGGATATTCTGAAAAGTCCGGGCCACCCCTTGGGCGGTAATCTGGTATGGCTTCAGATGAACTAAACTCTTATCTTCAAAAATTATTTCCCCTGCAGTAGGTACATAGACACCGGTCAGCAAATTGAAGACAGTGGTTTTTCCTGCTCCGTTAGGGCCGATTAAACCTACTAATTCCCCTTTTTCAATTTTCAGATCCACATTGGAAACAGCGGTCAGTCCCCCGAAGGTTTTAGTCAACTTGTTTACGGTAATCATGCAGTCCGCTGCCTCCTTTCTGTCTCAACAGTGTTCTGAGGGTAAATTCCTTTGTACCCATCAGTCCCTGAGGACGAAATACCATGACCACCACCAGCAAGAGGGCATAGATCACCATCCGCAAAGCCCCCAAACTCTGCAAGGCGGCGTTGACAACGGTAATGGCCACAGCAGCGATAATGGAACCGGTTAAACTGCCCAAACCGCCGAAAACCACCATCACTAAAGCATCAAAGGACTTCAAAATGGTAAATGTTTGCGGTTGAATTAAAAAGAAGTAGTGAGCATAAAGAGCACCGGCCAAACCGGCAAAGAAAGCACCGATACTGAAAGCCAGCACTTTATAAAAAGTGGTGTTAATGCCCATGGCATCAGCGGCAATTTCATTTTCCCGGATGGCAATACAGGCCCGGCCGTGGCTGGAGTTAATAAAGTTTTTGATCAAGAGCACCGTAGCCACTGTAAAAATGAACAACCAAGTCCAAGTGGTTAACTTGGGAATACCGTTCATGCCGGCGGCGCCACCCACGTAATTAATATTAATCAATAAGCCTCTAATAATTTCCCCAAAACCTAAGGTGGCAATGGCCAGGTAATCCCCTCTCAACCTCAGGGGCGGCAAGCCAATCAACACCCCGACCACTCCGGTGGCCAGAGACCCTACCAGAACGGCCAGTAAAAAGGGTTGCCCCAGTTTTAAGGTCATAACTGCCGAAACATAGGCACCGATGGCCATAAAACCCGCATGACCCAAGGCCAACTGCCCGGTGAAACCCACAATCAAATTTAAGCTGACGGCCATGATAATGTTAATACCCATCAGGTACAAATTCACTTGGTGAAAGGAACTAAGCATCCTTTGCTTCATGGCGTAGGCGATGCCGAAATAGAGGACTGCCAAACATACAGCGATGATCAGATTATTCCTTAGTCGCATAGCCTTCACCTACACTTTCTCCCCGGTGTCCTTACCAAAAAGACCCGACGGCTTGACAATGAGAAAGACAATCAAAATCAGAAAGACCACCACATCACGATAGTTAGTGCTCCAGTAACCGCTGACCAAAGCTTCAACAATTCCCAGGAGAAATCCTCCGGCCATGGCTCCCGGAATGATCCCGATACCACCCAAAACGGCGGCAACAAAAGCTTTCAACCCGGGCATGAATCCCATTAAAGGATGGACCGTCTGGTAATAGAGTCCCAACAACACACCGGCCACTGCAGCAAAGGCACTGCCAATGGCAAAAGTAGCGGAGATAATGGTATCCACATTGATGCCCATCATTAAGGCCGCATCCTTATCGTAAGAAACAGCCCGCATTGCTTTTCCGGTCTTGGTGTAGCTGACTATATAATTTAGGAAAAGCATCATCAGGATCGTAACCACCAAAATCAGGATCTGGTAACTGGTAATGGTAATCATGCCGTCAAGAAACTGAAAGGTTTTCTTCGGAAAGGCCTGGGGAAAAGATTGGAAGTTGGTCCCAAAAACGAAAAGACCGCCGTTTTGCAGAAACAGAGAGACACCGATTGCCGTAATTAAAGCAGCCAAACGTCCGGAATTACGCAACGGCTTATAGGCAACCCTCTCAATAATCACTCCTAAAAGCGCTGAGGCTAACATTGCCAAAAGCATAGCGGCAAAGAAGTTCATATCATATTTGGCAATGGCAAAAAAACCTACGAAAGCACCAACCATCAAGATTTCGCCATGAGCAAAATTAATCAGCTGGATAATACCGTAAACCATGGTATAACCAAGGGCAATTAAGGCATAGATGCTTCCCAGGGAGATGCCGTTAATGAGTTGTGCAAAGAAGAGATCCATGATTTCACCCCTAAATTACCTCCGCAGCCGGCAATCAGTTAAACAGGAAGAGGGGGGAACATCCCCCCTTTCCTGAACAGTACTGACTTTAGCCCTTATTTGGGAGCGATTTTCGTTTTTAAGACTTGTTGCCCGTCTACCATTTCAATAATGGCGATTTCTTTCACCGGGTTGTGCTGTTCATCAAAGCTCATGGTACCGGTAACAGCCTCAAAATCTTTAGTTGCGGCCAAAGCATTCTTAATGGCTTCCGGATCAGCGGCGCCGGCTCGTTCAATGGCATCCGCCAACAAATAAGCATCATCATAACCTAAAGCGGCAAAAGAGTCGGGTGCGCTGCCAAATCTGTCAGTATATGCTTTGACGAAGTCCTGTACTTTGGGAGAATCGTCCTGGGAATAATAGTTGTTGGTAAAGAAAGTATTGTTCAGATTATCTGCACCGGCGATTTCAACCAAGTCAGGGGAATCCCAACCGTCAGCTCCGACAAAAGGTACATCCAAACCGATTTCCTTGGCTTGGCTGATAATCAAAGCAACTTTTTGGTAGTAACCGGGAACATAAACTCCCTCAGCACCGGAATCACGGAATTTAGTCAAAGTGGGACGGAATTCCTGGTCCGCATCTACATAACCTTCTTCAGCTACAACAGTGCCGCCCAGCTTGGTGAATTCTTCTTTAAAGACACGGTACAAACCTTTACTGTAGTCGTTACCGTTGTCGTAATAAATGGCCACGTTCCTGAGCCCCAGCACGTTATACATAAAGTCTGCACCGACAATGGCCTGGGGCGGGTCGATGAAGCAAGTTCTGAAGATATACTCACGGGTTTGACCCGTTTGGGGATCAACAGTCACATCAGGTGAAGTAGCGGAGGTGGTTAAAACAGGTACTTTATACTCCATAGCCACAGGAACTACTGCCAAGGTATTACCGGTAGTGGCAGGACCCAAATGAGCTACTACTTGCTCATCAGCAATCAACCTGGTGGCAACACTCAAAGCTTCTGCGTTTTCCGATTTGTTGTCCAAAACGATGGCTTGCAGCTGGCGGCCGCCTAAAACCCCACCGGCAGCGTTGATTTCATCAACAGCCAACTGGATGGCATTGGCAGTATGGGAACCATAAGTAGCTACCGCACCGGAAAGTTCATAGTTGACGCCGATTTTAATGGGTTCGCTACTGGCCGTTTCTCCTTCAGACTGGGCAGGTGCAGGAGTTTGGGTCTGGGAACCGCCGCAGCCCACCACCATACCTGCAACAAAGGTAAGTAACACCAGCATAATTATCCATTTACTGACTATCTTCACTTTCTTTAACCTCCTTTGGTTTCTCCTTCTCTCTCTTTCTAAAACCAAATAAACCCTCCCTAGCTTCACCTCCCCAAGTTACGCTTAAGGATTTTTCAGCCGTCACTGTTAAGTTTGTCCCCCATCCGTGAACATATCAATCAAATTATATAATGGGTTCCCACCGGAGTCAATTACTCAATGACCTGACGGGAGACCTCTCCTGCTTGGCAGTCCTTACCCAATAGGCAACTCCAGTACCTGATCAGGCAGGGTAGTCAGCTTTTCCACCCCCGTCTCGGTGACCAAGTAGGTATTTTCCAAGCCTGCCACCCCGAGTCCGGGAAAAACAAACTTTGGCTCCACGGCAAAAATATGGCCCGGTTGCAGGATAATCTCGATGCCTTTAGCAAGAACAGGCAATTCATTGACTTCCAGCCCTACCCCATGACCGATAAAGCTTACCGGCTGTCCATAACCCATGAAGTGGCCAGCCAACCCGGCACCGGCGGCAATTTTCAGTGCTTGTTCATAAATAAGGGCCGCATTGGCTCCCGGTTTTGCTTGTTCCTCCACCATCTGCTGTACTTCCAATGCCACCTTAAAGGCTTCTGCCAGTTTTGACGGAAACCGGCCCAAGCAATACATTCTGGTTTGATCCACCATATAACCGTTATAATTGCCCATGAAGTCCACACTGATGGGCCGGCCGGGAGCAATTACCGTACCGCTGGGGCCTTGGGGAAACAGAGGAGACAATCCTTTGCCCCCCAAGGGAGTATCATAGCAGGAAGGAGCAGCCGCCGTTTCTCCTGCCAGCACTTGCCCCATAAACAGCTCCAGGTTGAAACCCCGGAAACGGGTAGCCCCTAAATGTCCCGCCATTCTCAACTCGCATTCGATGCGGGCCGACAGTTCCAGGTCGGTCATCCCTTCCCTAATCAATCCGGGAATTTTTTCAAAGACTTGGCGATGGATAGCCGCCGTTTCCCTGGTTAACCTGATTTCATAGTCAGACTTAACAGCCCGCTGTTGCTTAATGCTCCCGCTGATATCCTCAATATGGGAACTGCTGCCAAAGATGCTTTGATATCGATGATAATCTTTAACAGGCAGAATATCCAGCTCCATCCCCAACCTTTGGGGCCGGTAGCCGTACTCCTGAAGTGTAGGTGCCAGTTTCCGCATGCTGTCCAGAGGCACCACCTGCTCCAGGGCCGATTCCTGCCGGGCTCGCTCAAAATCTTTCCGCACCATCAGTATGGGTTTTCCTTCGCAGGGAACATAAAGAAATCCTGTTGGAACTGTACCGCTGAAATAATACAGATCCGTATTCCCAACAATTAATGCCCCGTCCAACTCCACTCTGGCAAGTTCCCTTTGAAGTTTCTCGATACGCATGTTAAGTTCACTTGCCGGTACAAATCCTTGTTCCATAGTCATCCTCCAATAGTCAGAATTTACAGTTAAGTAGTTCGGCGTTCGAGCTTATATCCCTGCCTCCCCTGTCAAGAACATAAAAAAGCCCTCCTGAATTAATTCAAGACGGCTTTATCCAAACCATTGTTAACTCGGTTGGCTGGAATAATTAAATTTCTCCACTTTACCTAATGGCTCATAAATATCGGTGCCTTCCGGCAGGTAATCCCACTTTGCTCCTTCAATGAGAATCTGAACCTTTTCTACTTCAGGCAGACCGGTTAAAGTGCAAGTAATAGCATTGACCAGTTGTCCTTCAAAGGTACTGCCTCCGCCATACCCTACAAAATCCCTGTTAAAGTTAACGAACAACACTCTTTCTGTTTCATTCCACTCCAAACTGATTACTTTGGTTCCCTTCCACAGCACCGGATTGAGACTGCTGCCTTTAGGCGGCCCCTGGAGGAGTTCCTTCATGGCCAATTGGGCCTTGTCCAACACTCCCAAACCGGCAGGTATCTCTATGGTCACGGGAACCATAAACATGGCATTTTCATCACTGAAATAAATGGCTATTTGTTCTCCGTCTCCCTGCAACTTGCCTCTGAAATTAACCCCATGTTCCCTTTTGAAAGATTCTCCCAAAGGTATTCCGTGAAGTTCTTCCGGAGTACCACCTTCTACGGCAATTCTGACTTCTTCTACCCCAGGCAACTCCGTTAAAGTATAAGTTAAGGAATCTAAAGCCAACTGTACTTCCTGTTCATCCGCCAGTTCCAGGAATGACTTCGTCAATTCCACATAAATGGTACCGCTGGTTTCTGCAAAATAAATATCCTTTAATTTAGTCCCTTCCGGAACAGTCGCTGCGGCAAATTTGTTGTTAGGGCCGGCCAGAAGCTTTTCCACAGCTACTTTGGCAACTTCCTTGGTGGGATTAATATCTATGGTTAGCGGTAACAAAAACTCTTTATCCATGGTCGCAAAATAGACTAAGACTTGGCTTCGTTCACTGGATAAGACCAGCTGCCTGTTACTGGTGGTATTGGTGGATGTTTCTTTTTGCCTATTTTGGGAACTATTGGTCGGCTTCTCATTCAAACCGCAACCGACCAGCACCGTTCCCAGTACCAGGAGGACCAGGAACACCCCCAGCCATTTTCCGCCACCGACCCGAGGCCGTTGATTACCCATGTCTACCTAGGTTTTTCCCAAAACTAAACCTAGGCCCACCTCCTTTGTTTCTGATTACACCTGCTTGAACTTTTATTCTATTCTATTTATGGCGTATTAATTCCTGCCGTTTCTGCCTTTCCAAATTATTACCACCGGCTACCGGTTAACAGGCCCGGAAATACCTGTAAAGTACCGCCGTCATTACTACCAGGTTAAGATAGCCGAATAAAGGATAGAGAGTCCTTACCAGAAGGGAAAATCCTGCATTGCTGAGCAAGGCCGCCATAGCCAGCAGCACTGTTACCAGAAATGAATAAGGCAAGTATTCATTGGACAGCCGAAAGGCCAGGCCACCGCCATTGACCACAGCGGTAGTAAGCATTGCCAGCCACAGCACAATTCCATAACCGTAGCCGAGCCAAGCCCCTTCCCGGTGAGCCAGGTAAAGTAAGGGTACCTCCAACTGGCCAACTGCCTGGTAATTTTCCAACAGGACCTTAGTCAACATCCAGGCTAAAATACCCAAAAGCAACCCGCCAACGACAACTCCCCGAAGACCGGTTGCTCCGTTGCCGTCGGAAAACTTGACCAGCAGAACCAACCCGCTGATCATATTATATGAAACATACAGAATAACTGACACAATCCATCCTAAACTGACACTGTCTGCCTCCGTGGCCAATGAACTACTTCCGCCCCCGCCGGCCAGAACTGCAATCAAAAAGGCACCCCCGATGATGGCCGGCACCAACAGCAGATTAAAAGCCAGGACGCCCTGTTCCCGGCGGAACAAGAACAGCATCAAGATTAAACTGCTGAGGCCCACTCCAATCCGGCCGGGCAATGACAGGTATTCCTCAAACAGGGCACCACAACCGGCCAGCATGATCACCAGTCCGGCAAACAAATACAAGGACAACCAGAGATCAGCCAAAGGTCCCAGTTTCCTGCCCAGGAGATAATTCAGCAAGAGATGATAGGACGTGATGCCCCTGGTATGGGCCAATTGAAAGATAATAGCGCCCAGCACCATAAATCCCAACCCTGCCAGCCAAGTTCCCCAGAGACCGGCAGAACCAAAACGAACGAAAAAATAAAGAAGCTCCTGCCCCGAGGCAAAGCCTGCACCGATCACCGTTCCCACATAAGTCAAGGCCAGCGCCGTTACATTTCGCCGGTTTCCCACCCTCATACCCCTTTTAAGGCAGCCTTTTTCAAGCCACTGATACCGCCTCTGATTAATGATATGAGGTCAACCGGTTATTTACGTCTCACTGTATAAGATCACAATTTTTTACATATACTGAATAACAAAAACAGAAGGGAGGCTGCATATGTCGAGTTTGTCATTCAGGTTTATTAAACCGGCGGACCAACCGGCAACACTGCCGCCTTCAAAGATAAAATGCCACTATGAAGAACCATACTTGATCACCCGTTTGGGACGGGCACTGCACCATCATTTGACTATCCTGGATCCCGAGGGTTCCCGACCCCTGGTACTGGTCTGTATCGGCACCGATCGCTCCACCGGTGACAGCTTAGGGCCCTTAGTCGGTACCCGGTTAAGTGATCTTGATCCCTCCTTAAAGGTCTATGGCACCCTGGCCCGGCCTGTACATGCCACCAATTTGCAGGATACCCTGACGGAAATTGAGGAGGCTTATCAAAACCCTCTGGTCATCGCCGTGGATGCCTGCCTGGGCCGTTCAGAAAGCGTCGGTTCCATCACCCTGTCAGCCGGTGCCCTTAAACCGGGAGCCGGTGTCAATAAAAACCTTCCCCAAGTAGGTGATCTTCATTTTACCGGCATCGTCAATGTAGGTGGATACATGGAATATTTTGTACTGCAAAACACCCGTCTGGGATTGGTCTGGAAAATGGCCAATATTATCGCAGCCAGCATCCAACACGGAGTACTCTTAACCAATCGATACCATCAGGAAACTGCTTTGGAGCAGCCCTTACAATAGCAGAATAAAGTCGTCAGTCGTCAGTCATCAGTCATCAAAAAACAATGACCGGTGGCTGACGCAGATTCGTTTAAGCTTTTTCCGGTTTAAGTTCCTTTTTGGCCATTCCCGGTTTTGAGGAACTTTCCATCCGGCAATGACCTTGAAAGACTGCCCCGTCATCAATGACCAGGCTGCCAACGGTCAGATCGCCCATGATGCGCCCGGAAGCGGCAACTTCCAGCTTCCCGGTGGTTCCCACATTACCCTGAATTTGACCGGCAATTAAAATGTTTCGCGCTTCTAAATTTCCTTCGATTTTACCGCTGTCCCCGACAATAATATCGCCCTTGGTGATAACATCGCCTTTTAAGCCGCCGTCAATGCGGATTGTTCCATTGGCATGAATGGTCCCTTGAAATACAGTTCCTGCACCGATTACCGTATCTATTTGATCATATGATTGCGATTCCCTTTTCCGTAGCATGGTATTGTCCCCCTATATTTAATCCTTGAGCATCGTCAACGGATCGATGAATTCCCCGTTTTTGATAATTCTGAAGTCCAAGTGAGCACCCGTTGACCTTCCTGTACTGCCTACCCTGGCCACCGTTTGCCCTTTTTCCACCTGTTCTCCTACCTTTACCAGCAGGGAAGAATTATGGGCATATTGCGTCCGGTAGCCATTACCATGATCGATCACCAGGACCCTGCCCCAGCCGCTCCTGTACCCGGCAAAAACCACTTCCCCACCGGCTGCAGCCCTCACCGGGGTACCGACTCTGGCGGCAATATCTATGCCCTCATGAAACTCTTTACCCCTACCGGTAATGGGATTCTTGCGCCAACCATAGCCTGAGGTAATGCGTCCCTCCCCAGGCCACAGATCAGGTACGGTGGCCAGATAAGCTAAGCGTTCCTCTACCTCTGCCAGCAGCCGTTCCAACTTAATGGCTTGTTTTTCCGCCTGCTCCCGGAGTTCTTCATAATTTTCTGCGATCTTCCTGGTCAGATGCAGGTATTCTTCTTCATTACTGCCGCCCCGGCGAGAGGTATTGAGGATCGTCTGCCGACGCTCCCGGTCCTGCCAGCGATCCTCATCTTCCCAAGCCAAAGGTTCCAGGCTGCCTCCTACACCTGCTTCCCCTGTTTCGAACTGATCCAAACCAACCAATGCTCTAACCTTTTGATCCAATTGATCAACGGTCAATAATTTGTCTTCCAATGCTTTAGCTTGTTGCTCCAGTTCTCTGATCTGTTCTGCCTGCGAAGCATTGATGTTCCGGAGTATTTTTAACGCTTCCACTTCTCCTTGATAAGTAAAGTACCCGTAGGCAAAAAAGACGATGGCACTTATTCCTATGATACTGAGCACACTCATGATGGGCACCAGGAGTACCGGTACCCGCCATTTTTTCATGGTGTTTTCGTTGTTGGGAATTAACAGCAGAGTAAAGTATTTCTGTTTTTTCGAGCGGCCCTCCACTTTAGGCCATTTCCTAACCACGGAAATCCTCCTCTCCCACTGCAGCCAATAAGCCACCCATTGCGGAATCCCCTTTGGCCCGGTCTAAAGCCAATAATTCCTCATCGGTCAACCGGTACCGGGACCGTCCACCTTTAACCGGCTTGGCATAAAAACGGGAATCTTCTCTGCCGTAAATACTGGTAATCACCACACCGTCATCCCTGCTGTCCAATAAAGCCAGTGAAAAACTCTGGTCGCTGCCCAAACCGGTAAAAGCATTATACCGTACCATGC
>JAAZDD010000174.1 GCA_012512955.1 Clostridia bacterium | reverse complement strand
GGCTTAGGGTCTGCTACGGGACTGGAGGATCTGCCCGGCGAGGCTTCCGGTATTTTGCCCACCCCGGAATGGAAAAAGGAACTGAATACTGTCCTCATTAACCGGAAGTACGACCGGCTGCGGGAGGAGTTGGAGGCTAAGTACCGGGAGTTGCAGGACCAGGCTGCAGACGAGGAGGAAAGGGCAAGATTACAGAAACAATTTGAACAGGAACAAAGGAGCCTGGAAGCCAGGTACCGGATTGATTTGAACTTCGAAACTACCTGGCAGGCTTTTGATACCTATAATACCTCCATCGGGCAGGGCTCCAACACTTATACCATGCTGCAGCTGGCTCATTATGTGGCCACCCTGGTTAACGGGGGCAAGCGTTACAAGCCCTATATTGTGGATTCCATTTACGATGAGGCAGGTAATCTGGTGAAACAATTTGAACCCGAAGAAATTGTGGCGGAGATACCCTTGTCTAAGGATAATCTGCAAACAACAGTAACTGCCATGCTGGGCACTACCCAGCCGGGGGGAACTGCCTGGTCCCTGTTCCGCCATTTCCCGGAACATATCAAGGTGGGCGCAAAAACCGGGACCGCTGAAACGGGTTTGGCCGGAGACGGTAAGAAAGACTTTCACGGTGTTTTCATCGCTTTTGCTCCCGCCCATGATCCCCAGATAGCCTTTGCCGGAATTGTAGAATATGGTCAGTCGGGTAGCGGTTCTGCAGGTTATGTGGCGAAAGCCCTGTTTGAAGAGTATTTCGGTTTGAACGATAAAGATGAAGAGTTTTCTCTGCCTGAGGAGTTTTATATCGAATTTCCTGTGGAATGAGCAAATATTGTTGGAAAAACAAGGAAAAAAATCCCCCTTTTTTTAGTAAGAGAGGAGGATTTGGCAGTATTCTGTAGAAGTTAAATTTTAGCAAATGGGGAAATACCCCGTGGGACCTTCGGGTTGAGGATAAAGTATTTGCGGTTAACGGTTTTCAGGAGGAGATGCTATGAAGGTTACCCCTGTGGAAGTCCATGGCCCCGAAGGCGAAGGACCGCCGAAAGAGGAAAGTAAAAGTTCGGTTATGTGGGAAGAGATAGATGGGGAGAATACAATTCTGTTGCAGCGTACGTTGCGTTCCGGACAAAGTATCCGCTATCCCGGGCATGTAGTAATCATGGGGGATGTGAACCCGGGCGCGGAGGTGATCGCCGGGGGCAACATCATTGTCATGGGAAGTCTCCGGGGAGTGGCCCATGCCGGTGCAGGGGGATACGAGGGTGCTTTGGTGGCCGCCTTCCGGCTCAATCCCTCCCAGCTGAGGATTGCCAACCATTTCACCCGGGCACCCGACGGAAATTATCCAGAACCGCAACAGCCTGAGATTGCTCGTGTTTCCGGAGGCACCTTGATCATTGAGAATTTCCATTCCGGTAGTAGCAAGTTGTTCAACCTATAGCAAACTTTTCACTAGGAAGAGGAGGAAAAATAATGGGGGAAGTCATTGTAGTTACCTCTGGTAAAGGGGGAGTTGGTAAGACTACTACTACAGCCAACATTGGGACAGGGCTGGCGGTGATGGGCCACAAAGTGGTACTGGTGGATACGGATATCGGACTGCGGAATTTGGATGTGGTTATGGGTTTGGAAAACAGGATCGTCTATGATATTGTGGATGTGGTCACCGGCGGTTGCCGTTTAAAGCAAGCCCTGATTAAAGATAAAAGATTTGAAGACCTGTTCCTGCTGCCGGCTGCTCAAACAAAAGATAAGACGGCAGTCTCGGAGGAACAGATGAAAGACTTGACGGAAAAGCTGAAAGAGGAGTTTGATTATGTGATCGTGGATTGTCCCGCCGGCATCGAACAAGGTTTTAAGAATGCCATCGCCGGTGCAGAGCGGGCTATTGTAGTCACTACCCCTGAGGTAGCTGCAGTGCGGGATGCAGACCGGATTGTAGGTTTGTTGGAAGCGGCTTTGCTGACCGATCCCAAGCTGATTATCAATCGCATCAGGCCATCGATGGTGAAAAAAGGCGACATGATGGATATCCAGGACATGATTGAAATCCTGGCCATTGACCTTTTAGGAGTAGTTCCGGAGGATGAGGCCATTGTTATCTCCACCAACAAAGGGGAACCTGCTGTACTGGACAAGCAGTCCAGGGCAGGGGAGGCCTACCGCAACATTGCCAAGCGGATTACCGGTGAACATGTTCCTTTGCTGAATCTGGAAGCGGACGGTTTTTTCCGCAGGCTTCGCCGTTTATTTGGTGCGGGTTAAATCAAAGGAAGGGGGAGATGACATGTTTGAGTTTATCCAGCGGGCCTTGGGATTGAAAAGAGATGAACCCTCCGGGAGCAAAAACACCGCCAAAGAAAGGTTGCGGTTGGTATTGGTGCAGGATCGTGCCAGCATGTCTCCTGCCACGTTGGAAGCTTTAAAAGAAGATTTGATCCGGGTCATTTCCGAGTATATGGAAATTGATCAAGCCGGTTTGGAAGTATGCCTCAACAGTGAAGATGAATCAGTAGCACTGGTTTGCAACATTCCCATCCTGAGGCTGAAAAGAAGTGCCAAAGAGGAAACTGCTTCATAAATTACCCACCTTTTTTACCCCTTTTGAAAAGGGGTCTTTTTCTTTATAATGGTCATTAAGGGGGTGAAGGATTGTTGCTGGAAAAGAAGCTACTGAAGAATCTTGATTTCGTTTTAATCGGTACTATACTCCTTTTATTGCTGCTCAGTGCTCTGGTGGTGACCAGTGCGTCTCAGTCGGTGATTGTTTCCAGGCCATATTACTATGCCCAAAGGCATATTTTTAATATACTGCTGGGATTGGCAGCCATGTTCGGTATTCTGGGTTTAAACTATGTCCACTTGGCTCCCCGCCAAAAGTGGGTCTATGGCTTCATGCTGTTCCTGTTATTGATTGTCCTTATTCCCGGTGTAGGTCACAGCAGTAAGGGGACCACAGGCTGGATTAACCTGGGTTTCATGAATTTGCAGCCGTCAGAACTGGCTAAACTACTGTTCATTATCTCTTTTGCCCAGTTTCTGGCGGACAGGCAGGATGAGTTGCGGACCTTAAAGGATTTCCTGCCTACTTTTCTCTATGTGGCTGTTCCCATGCTGCTCATCATGGCTCAACCGGATTTGGGGACTGCTTTGGTTTTTATCGGTATTTATTTTGGGATGATGTTTATCGGTGGGGCTAACCCCCGGCTGCTGACCGCTTTGGGGGCAACGGGCCTTGGGGTGGTGATCCTGGGCATCTGGATTCATTTTAACGTGGTGGAGTGTCTGCCTTTAAAGCCCTACCAGATTCAACGGTTGGTGGTCTTTCTTGATCCCTATAACGACGGCAAAGGGGGGCTGGGGTACGGTTTTAACATCATCCAGTCCCTGGTGGCCATCGGCTCAGGAGGATTGTGGGGCAAAGGCTGGATGAGCGGCTCCCAGGTGCAGGGCAATTTCCTGCCGGAGCACCATACGGATTTTATCTTCTCCGTAGTGGGAGAGGAATTGGGTTTTGTGGGGGCTGCTTTTATCTTGCTCCTCTATTTGTTTCTGATCTATCGTTCCCTTTTGATTGCCCTCCACGCCAAGGATATGTTCGGCACTTTAATCGTGACGGGAATCGTTTCCATGTTCCTGTTTCATTTACTAGTTAATGTAGGGATGACCGTCGGGGTCATGCCCATTACAGGCATCCCCCTTCCTTTGCTCAGCTATGGAGGCAGCAGTATGTTGACCAATCTCCTGTCCTTGGGTCTGGTTTTGAACATCGGGATGAGACGACAGAAGATCGTCTTCTAATCAGCAACCGGGTGGTATATTTCCCTTGCGGCAGAATATATTACAGTAAAGAATTGCCTGTCCCAAGGGGGGTTGTCCATGAAGGATTCCTGGAGAGACTTGGAGGAGATCTGGAACTCTGATGATTATCGTCACCTGACCACAGGGAGGTTTTACGGTGAAAGTTCTCTTTTGACCGGTTTTTGGAAAAAACGCTGGCTGTGGCAAAGCGGCGTGGCAGTGCTCCTTTTTTTCAGTCTGCTGGTAGTGTTTCAAATGGAAGGGCCGGCCGCCGTAGTTTTGCAGGACAATATCCGGTATGTTTTGGCGGCGGGGGAAAGCGATCTGACCCCCGTATTGGAAGCAATGGCCCGTTCCGGTTTGTGGCTGGAACCTTTTGATAATGAAATGGGGCAGAAAGCAGGGGCGGTCAATGATGAATTGCTGGCCATTCCCGTTTCCGGCAAAGTGGCCCGGCGGTTTGGGGAACAGCGTTCGCCCATTGATCATTCCCTGATTTTTCATAACGGGATTGATATTCTGGCTGAACCCGGTGCGGCGGTTCGGGCCACCCTGGCGGGTACCGTAGTGCGGGTGGAGTTAGATCCCTACTTGGGCAGAATCGTGGAATTGGAGCATCACCAGGGACTTTCCAGTTTATACGGTAACCTGGGGGAGGTGCTGGTTGATATAGGTCAGACGGTGGAGCAGGGAGAAATCCTGGGTAAGGCCGGGGGTAATGCTCCCAGCCACATGAAGACCATTCATTTTGAGGTCAGGGATAAAGGAGTACCTATTGATCCCATGTCCCGCATGGCCGCGGTAAAAACCAGCATTTAGGGGTAATGAAGGATGCGCTGCGGCAAAGTATTCGGGTTTCAATTGATTATCAATGACTTCTTTATCCTGCTGCTGCTGGGCTATGCTCTTTTGGGGGTTCTCAGCCAGACGTTACTGTTGTTTCTG
>JAAZDD010000173.1 GCA_012512955.1 Clostridia bacterium | reverse complement strand
GTAAAAACCGGCTCTAATCGGGCTGTATTGCACCACAGCCAAAAAATAAACCAACAGGATCAAAGGTATTAAATAATGCCAGCCTTCTTTCAGGACTGCCCTGGCAGACGGCAGCTCTGATTTGGGTAATCCACGCAGTCCTAAACGACATGCTTCAAAATGAACCCCAAACAATACCGTGGAGTAAAACAAGAAGGCAGGGATAATTGCCGCACCAACGACAGCTATATAGGGTATGTTCAGGAATTCGGCAATAATGAAGGCCGCAGCGCCCATAATGGGGGGCATTAATTGGCCTCCTGAAGAAGCACAGGCTTCTACCGCACCGGCAAAATGAGCTTGATAACCGTTTCTCTTCATTAACGGTATGGTAAAGGAACCGGTACCCACAACATTGGCAACGGCACTGCCTGAAATGGATCCCATGAAACCGCTGGCTACCACCGCCACCTTAGCCGGACCCCCGGCAAAACGACCCATCAGCGCCATGGCCAGGTTCAATAAAAAGGCACCCATTCCCAGCCTCTCTAACATTGAGGTGAGAAAGATAAACAGAAAGATATAATCAGCGGAAACCCCTAAAGGCACCCCATAGACCCCTTCAGTGGATAAATACATTTGGGACACAATCCTTTTTAGGGTATAGCCTTTGTGGCCCAGAATTCCGGGGACATAAGGACCCAGGAAAGCATACAGCAGAAAAGCACCGGCTATAATTACCATCACCCAACCGGTGGCACGGCGGGCTGCCTCCAAAAGAGTGATCAGCATCAGCACACCGAAAAAGATATCCGTGGTGGTATAGGCCCCGGCTCTCATGACAATATCCTGGTAATAAATCAAGATGTAAAGTCCCGATGCCACTGCCGCCAAAATAAATACTGCATCTACGGGAGTCAGGTGATCCTGTTTTCCCTGCTTCCGGGCAGGAAAAATCAAGAATGCCAACACCAGGATAAAAATCAAATGAATATCCCTTTGGATCCAGGCACCAAACATGGAAATGCCGGCCGTGTACAGGTGAAAGGCCGTCAAGCCCAAGGCAGCAAATACAATCAGGTACCAGGTTAAATTCCTCGCTGCTCCCCCTTCAGACTGCTTCACTAGTCATTACCTCCTTAGGCTAACCGTCGTGTTCCCCTTCCCTTGGTCAAGCATCATTGTCATCTTGATTGCCGGGCAACAGATAACTGTACCAGTTCCCTTCCTTCCACATAGTTTTTCAAAGGATACTCCTCACCCCGATACACCAAACGATGATCAGCAATAGTGCCAACCCTAAGCAGGAGTTGACCTACCCGGCGGTTCATTTGTTCAATAATGATCCACTCATTTTCAACCCGGATTTTTCCCTGATCCATGTACCCAAGGCCGGCACCGAATGACATCCAATGTACCTCATCAAGCACCAGTTGCCCTTTTTCCGCCCGAAAGGTTTCCCGGACCGGCAAACAATCAACGGAATGAGTATAATGGATCTGAAATTTTTCACTTTCCAGTACAGGAAAATCGATGATTACCGTCCCGGTAGCTACATGCACAATCTCCAACCTGTATTTCACACCGGAATCCATTTTTTGAAAATAGATTACACCAAGCATCGCCACAATGGCAAACAAGAGGATAAGCCCTTGTGGCTGAAGTGCTTTTCCTTTTCGACCACTGTTCATGGCAACGTACATCTTTATTGCATTTCCGGCGGAATCAAATGGGCCGGTACTTCCATGCCAATTTCTTTCAGATACTTGATGACTCCCGGATGGAGGGGTGCCTGGGCACTGGAAATTAAATTTTCCGGTGTGGTATCTACTGCTCCCGGATATACGTTGATAATATCCTGGATATTCTCGAAAATAGCTTTGGCAATGTTATAGGCGGTTTCTTCCGGCATCCGCTCATGAACAATTACGGAATTCCAGACAGCCAAGGTCAATACATCCTCAGTTTGCTTATCATAAGTTCCCGCGGGAATAACCGCCCTGTTGTAATAGGGCTTAGATGCCAGCACCTGATTGACTTCCTCTTCGGTAAAGCTGATCAT
>JAAZDD010000172.1 GCA_012512955.1 Clostridia bacterium | reverse complement strand
TGTCACAGTAGCTCAATCCTTCTCGATCAGGGGCAGGATCTTTAAAGCAATTTCCATGTTTAAACGATCATAGGCATATTTCAGGTTCACCCGGCACTTTTTTTCAATGACGGAGATCCGGTAACGAACGGTATTGGGATGAATAAACATCTTTTTGGCAGTATCGCTGTAACTGTAATTGCTTTCAATGAAGCAGGCCAGGGTGCTGAGCAGGTTTTCATCCTGGCTGTCGCTGGCTTTGAGGGGTTTGAGATAGTCCTCGTAATACCGGACCATCTCCTCCCTGATCTCCGGCAATTTGAGCAACCGGTAAAAGCCCAAATCACTGAAGTTGTAGATTTTGGGTTCCAAATCCAAATAGGAGCCGATGGTCATGGCATTCTTGGCTTCCTTGTAACTTTTTTCAATCTCGTTGAATTCGGCGGCCCGGCCGATGCCGATGACAATGTTGGCGGCGGCAAAGGATTGCAGCAACTTATTGTACAGTTCTTCAATCAGGGGCAGGTACTTTTCCTGATCGTCAGGCAGGTAAAGGGCAATTTTGTCCTGTTCCAACAGGCCGAACAGGGTCCTCCAACCGAAAACCCCGGAAACGATATTTTCTACTTTGGTAATGTCTTGTTCACTGAAAATATTGATGACCTTGGGATCAAAGCTGACTACCGTCACAATCCCCTGGGCGGGAAGATCATATTCCAGTTCAGCGGCATTATATTTCGCCTGTTCCCAAGTGTATTCGCCTTCGAAAAGATTTTCCAGAAAATCTTTTCGATACTTGCGCTGCACATCTACCAGTGACTGGAGCCTTTTCAGTTCCACGGAACAGACAGAAGCGGCATTTTCCAGGAGCACATAGTCATCCTTGACAAAATCCCTGTCTCCCTTGAACAGCATGATAAACCCGTTATTTCTGCTGTCTTCAAACAGTTCCGTGGCGATCCATTCATACTCAATCTCGTTTCTTTTGAAATAATAGTGGCCGATATGGTGCAGCCGCCCGGTATCCACGTTTTTCCGGCGCCATTTTACCGGATCACTTGGTATCTCAGGGGCAAAATTTTCTTCAGGATAGGCAAACACCTGGCTGCCCTGCTTCAACAGGGTCTGGAGACCGGTCCATTTATATAAGACTTTCACGATCCCATTCAGACCTTCCCGGTAAATACTCTCGTTGATCTCTTTCATCACTTCATCATCATGTTTTACTTCCCTGGTAATCCTGGAGATAAAATTGGAATTGACAAACTCGTAGATATCCGTGTAGGCATATTCATCGGGGATGGCAATGATGGGGAAATCCAACCGGTCAGCCACCTTCTTCATGGCCTCCGGCAGCTTATTCTCAAGAAAGCGCAGTTTGATTCCCAGACCGGCCGCCCCGTGTTTGGCCAGCTGTTCAATGACCTTTTCCTGGACCTGTTCGTCGTCCAACAGACTATAGGCAGTAGTTACCACTATTTCTCCCCCTTTCAAATAGTTAGGGGCATCAGGAGAGTCCAATACGGTAACAGAAGTTACTAAATTGGCTAAGCCTTTTGCTCCTGCCAAAACCTTGGCAGCGGCAAAAAACTCGCAAGCCAACAGATCCTTCAAGCTGATTTGCATGAAAAAACCTCCTTTGCTCACTACTATACCGTATTGTAACATTTTTAACAAATCAGCCGCCAGTATGCATAAAAAAAGTAGGCACTGTTGACAGCGCCTACTTTCGGTAGTTTTTATTCGTAGAAGGCCTTGTTTAAAGGCATTCCCAGTTCGATCAGTTCGTTTCTGACCTTTTCGTAAATGGCTTGATATTCCGGAGAAGGTCTCATGGTCTTCAGATCGAAACATTCGTAAATGGACTTTCCTTTGGGAGGACTCTTCAGTTGTTCTTCATACTTGGGCAGGATCTTCTTGGCGATTTCGTTGGCCTGTTTTCTGGTCATGCCGGCACAGGACTTGAAGACTTCACCGCACCACCATGCTTCCATGGGAGTGATGTAATCGGTATATCTTCCGGCAGCAGAACGGGGCTGGGTAGTCTTGGAAGCACCGGATACACAGTGGTTCATCAGACCCATGG
>JAAZDD010000171.1 GCA_012512955.1 Clostridia bacterium | reverse complement strand
CCCGGCCTTGCTCTCCTGCCCTGGCTGCTTCAATGGCCGCATTGAGGGCCAGCAGATTAGTCTGATCGGCAACCTGTCCAATGAGACGGGTTAAAGTCTCTATTTCTTCGGATCTGGCTACCAAAGTCCTGACCTTGTCCACCGCCAGCTGGTTGGCCTCTCCGATCTGGTGCATTTGCCGGACGGACCTCTGCACGTACTCCTCACCGGCCCTGGTAACCTCCAGGGCTTTGGCCGCCATTTGACCGGTTTCAGCCGCTTTCCGGGCCATTATCCCCGTGTCTTCCGTCATCTTGGACAAAACACTCTTGATCTCTCCAATGGCTTCAACTTGTTTCTCAGCGCCAATGGTGTTCTGCTCCGCAATGGCAGCCAGTTCTTCGCCGGCGGCGGAAGCTTCCTCCGAGCCGGTAGCAATCCGCCGGCTCCAATCCTGTAGGCGCCCGGCGGAACTCCTGATTCCTTGCAAAATCTCCCGCATGCCGCCCAGCATGGTATTATAGGAAGAAGCCACCTGGCCGATTTCCGCTTCCTCAGCCACCAAGGCATCACAGGTCAGGTCACCGGAGGCGGCAATAGCTCCCATTTGCCGGCAAAGAGCTTCCAAGGGCTTCAGGAAAAAAATCAAAACCCGCCAGAGAATTAAGACCACCAGGGCTAAACCGGCCAGGCTGATCAGCACCGCCTCCCTGTTCTGACTCTGGATCTGGGCCAGCACTTTCTCCCTGGATTCGATCACTTTAATATAACCTGCCAGGTCGCCGTTAAATTCCCGCAAGGGAATCAGTACTAAAGCCTTTGTCCCATCCGGAGAATAATCATATTGAAACTCACCTGTTTCCCTTAAACGGCGGAGCACCGTTTCTTTTACCGGAAAGGGGTCTTCTTCCAGGGTACCCCCCAGCAGTGAATTGCCCCCGCCGGCGGAATCCAGGGAATACACCAGCAGGTCACTGCCAATCACCTCTTTCAATTCCTGGGCAAAAAAGCCCCCGATATCCATTCCTACCTCTACGGAGCCAATGTAGCGCCCAAATTGCCTGACCGGCTGGATAGCCCTCAGACTGAAGCCGGCCACTCCCTCTTCCAAACCGGAAATTGGCATCCGGTTTTCGATGATGTTCTTGATGGTATCGCGAAATAAAAGGCTGTCACCAAATTCCTCCGGTTTGTGGGCCCGGTAAAAGGAAGTCCCGTCCGGCAGGTGAAACTGCAGCACGTTGACTCCCTCACTTTTTAAGGCGTTAAATCTCCCGTTAACCGCCATCCGCAGGCGATACCGGTCCCGGTCTCCAAAGGCCCCTACCACTGCCTGGTCTTCGACAATGGCCATCACCAACAGTGCTCCCCGGGTCAAATAATTCTTTATTTCCATTTGAACAATATTTTCCAATACCGAAAAATGTTCTTCCTCCTTAGTGATGATGATCTCCTTTGTTTTCCGGTAATTGTTAAATGTAAGTACTGCGATTAGTGCTACAATCAGTACGCTGATACCGATCAACAGCTTTGCCTTCAAGGTAATCCGCATACCAGGTCCCTCCCCGCAACTAGTCTGTCAATTCCCTGTTTTTTAACAATTCGACATTGGTGAAATTATTCCTATATATTCCGCCAATTAAAAAACGCCTTTCTGCCCGTCAGGCAAAATGACGTTCCTTCAAGGTTTGGGGAGATTAGCCAGCACATCCTGGTCCATTTCCAGGATGGTCTTGAAGATAAAACCTTCATCCAGCAAATACTGAATGATCACCGGCAGTGCTTCCACCGTGCTTTCGTGACCTCCCGTTTCATGAAAGAGAAGAACCATTGCCGGCCACAGTTTCTCTTTCTGGGCCTGCCTTATCACATTGGCAAAAATGGTAGCTGCATCAGGCACGGGGGTGCGGGAATCGTAGGAATCTACATTCCACTGAACCAACCCGTATCCCCGGTCCCTGACCATCTGCTGTTTTTCCGGCATGGACCTAAACCGGCCCCCAGGCTCCCGGAGCAAGGTAGGGCGGTAACCAACCAGCTCAAAGATCAACTCTTCCGTTTTTTCCACGGAATACCAAAAACTCTCATCACTGGCGTAAGTCTCTTGGTAGATATGATTATAGGTATGATTACCGATCACATGACCTGCCTCATGGATCTGTTTAATCAAATCGGGATGCTTCTCCACACCGGTTCCCAACACAAAGAAAGTTGCTTTAATGCCGAATTCCTCCAAAATAGCCAGGATGGCAGGAGTGTTCTGGGGATGAGGTCCGTCATCGATGGTAATATAAGCCACTTTCTCGTCCGGAGTTTCCTGCTCCTCAGCGGTCTCCCGGGGAGATACTGCTTCAGGAACCGGAGCAATGGATGGAGTTTCTTCTTCCGGGGGCTCTTCATCAGGATTACCCTCCAGGACCGGTTGACCCGGGTTGCCGGGGGCTTCCGGCGGGGAAGGAGGATATTCCGCAGGGGAAGAGGGTTCAAGAGGGGTAGCACTGACGACGGTGGTTCCATAGTTTAACTGGTAATAACCAAAACCGAGCAGACACCCAACCAGGAAAGCCACCAGCACACTGGCGGTCACAATCATAATTTTTTTCCCTATACCCGTCTCCCCCTTTCTTTCTCATCACATTATATGATGATAGACGTGAACAAACAGTAAAAGTTTCTGTTAAAGGTTTCGACAGAATAACTTGTTTTCCTTGTTTATTCTTCACCGGCAAACTTTCCCAAAAAAGAAAAAAGAGCAAGGCACCACTTGCTCCTTTAGACCAGTCTTCTCAACAACTCCTCTTTGTCCCCCGGCAGGTAGTCGATAAGAGGAACTTCCACCATGGTATAAGCCCCCGGCTCCTGCCGGAAAGTTGCCCTGACCGCAGCAACCATCACCTGGGACGTTAAAGCGGGATTATTGATCCTCATTTCATACTTAAACAATTGATTATGAGTACTGCCGGAAACACCTTTCCGTTCCATCAACACTCCATGGCCCCAATCAATCAGCCGGCCTACATCAGGCACCTGCCGGACATGGGTTTCGTCGTTGACAAAATAAGGATCCGCCAGCACGGCATTTTTCACCGTTTCAAAATCAGCTCCCTCGTCCAATTCCACATAGACCATCCGGCGGTGAAGTCCAACCCCTAAGGGAATGGTCATGGAGAGGGCATTTTTAACTCCCGGTATGGCCCGCACCGCCACTGTATGTCCCATACTCATGCCGGGGCCGAAATTGGTATAGGTAATCCCCTGGGGTGCCATCATTTCCAGCATGACCCGCAACAGGGAATCGGTACCCGGATCCCAACCGGCGGAAATAATGGCTACACTGCCCTTTTCCTTAGCCACCGCGTTCAATTCCCGGCGCAAATCCACCAGTTCACCGTGGAGATCATAACTGTCCACTGTATTAATGCCCAAAGCCAGACACTCTTTGGCATATTCAGGCACCATGCGGGTAGGAACGGCCAGAATCGCCGCTTCCACCCCGGACAGCTCTCTAATGTCTGCCACTACCGGAATACCCTCCAATTCCGGCAACTGTTCCTTTTTTCCCAATCGCCTGACTACTCCCGCCAATTCCAAATCAGGACTGACCCGCAAGGCCTCCGCGGCAAACCGCCCTACATTGCCATAACCTACCACAGCTACCGCCCGTTTTTTCAAACTATACCCTCCTGCTTAACAAATACTAATTCTCTGAACGTTTGGGGCAATGTTCGCAAGAATTGCAGTAATCAGCTTTATCCTCAAGAATGATACAATAGGCCCCTTCTTCTTTCCAGCAAGGTTTGGCATAATTCACTTCGTTGGTTTCCCTGTAGTGGCCCCCCTCACAGTTTTTCATCCACCAGCAGGGATAAAGCTGGATCACCTGCTTAACTCCGGCCAAATTCAAGCCCTTATCCTCAATCATCTTATTGATAAACCGCAACCGCCTCAAATCATTATTGGAATACAACCGCTGCTTGTGACTTCGGGCAGGCTTGATCAAGCCGTTCCTTTCCCAGACCCGGAGGGTTTCAGGATGGACCCCCAGCAGCTCCGCCACTACTCCAATAGTGTACAAGGGCTGATCAGCGTTAAACTCTACCATGCTGCGCATCCTCCTAGTCATTGATTTATCGTTGTGCACTATGCGCTTATATTATATACTTGATTCACAAGCTTGTAAACGCTTCAAAGAAGCATTTTAAGAAAAATCAATGACAGTCTAATGGAAATATTCTAAAAATTAGAGGAAATACGGTTGCCAATGGAGAATTGATTTGCAATCAAAGAGGAACGGAGGATGAGCATGATTTTAAAAGACCTTACCCGAGAGCAATTGGAGAAATTGATTACCGACTTATCCAAGCGGTGGATTGCTCACGACGGACTTTGGTTCCTGGCAGCAGAAGAAAAATTCGATCTGGAAACGGCCATCGAACTGGACACCCGGGCCTGGGAGAAGTTCACCGTCATCGAAGCAAACCGCATCATCGATTTTCTAGGGCTTCCCCCCGACGTCGGTCTTAAAGCATTGGCCACCGCTTTAGACTACCGGCTCTATGCCTTTTTAAACCAGCAAGCTACCGAATGGGTTGATGACAAAACTTTAGTCTTCAAAATGACCAACTGCCGGGTCCAGTCCGCCCGCAAGCGGAAAGGACTGCCCGATTTTCCCTGCAAATCCGTGGGTTTGGTGGAATACAGCGGCTTTGCCAAAACAATTGACCCCCGGATCAAAACCAGGTGCATCGCCTGTCCCCCTGATCCCCATCCGGAAGAATATTTCTGTGCATGGGAATTTACCATTGACGAATAAACACTGCTTTAGGGCCCCTGTTTAACCTGGGGCCCCGGTTTTGTTTGGCCCCTTTTCATTGGGGCTCCCTGTTTAATTGGAGTCTTTTAGTGATGATGCTGTTGACTGGCAGGCTGTCCAAGTATTACCTGACATATTGTGCAACCATTTAGACACTCCTTCGTCTATAATGCATGTAGCGGTTCCAAAAAGCCGGGAATCTACATCAAAAAACGAAGGAGGAAATACAATGATTACCCGAGCAAAAAAAGCAATATCAGTTTTTCTGGCTGTGGCATTTTTGCTGCCGCTCCTGGCAGGCCCGCTGGCTGCAGCTCCGGCAGCTAATGACCCGCTGGGCTATTATGTCTATTATATGGAGGATCAGGGACAGTTCTATTTCCTGGGCACCAACCCTTCCAACCAGGTAGTGAAGCTTGATTTCAAAACGGAAAGGGAATTTGAACTGGTGGTCAAAAAAGGCAATCAGGTGGTCTGGAAGTATTCCGACACCAAAGAATGGGCCAAGACCCCCAAGCAAGAGAACTTCCTGCCCGGTCATGCCAAATTCTATAAGGTAGATGTGCCCAAGTTGCCGGCCGGCAATTACACCCTCAACGCCTTTTTTGCCGGCGGTCCTTCCCAGGGCAGCAGGGTGGCCCAAACCCAGTTTTCCATCGGCAACAAAGGATGGCAACCACCTGTGGAGAACAGCAATGAGTTAAGCTATCGCCTGTTCCAACTGGACAATCAGGAACTGATGTTAGTGGTCCAAAACACATCTTCCAAACCGGTAAAATTGAGATTCCCCACTGCCAAAGAATTTGACGTAATTGTTTTCAACTCCCGTTGGAACAAGGTCTGGCAGGATTCCTGGAATCACTGGTACAGCCCGAAAGGAAAAACAGAAACCCTGGCTCCGGGGCAGGCTAAGGTGTACCGCACTAAACTGCCCAAGCTCAGTGACGGCAAATACTATGCCTACGGCTACTTCTACGGTACTCCGGGCAATAATGCCGTGGCTTCCCTGAGCTTTACCCTGGACCGGCGGGATTCCGGCGGAAAGAGCGGCATCAACTGGGACATTGCCAATAAACTTAGCTTCAGTGCCTGGTACAACGGCGGTAAACAACCGCAAATTGCTTTTGAGGTGAGGAATAAAACTAATCAACCGGTGAAAATCTCTTACCCCATGAGCAAAGCCATCAAAGTAGTGGTTAAAGGGGACAACGGTTTCAGTTGGAGCTACGGAACCGGCGCTGCCCTCAATACCACCACTCAAATTGCCGCCGGCGGTGCCAGCTACAGCTTTGTTTACCTGCCCCAGTTGCCCAAGGGCAATTACACCGCCGAAGTCTATTATCACCCTTACTCCACCGCAAAACCGGCTGCCACCACCGACTTCCGGGTCCGGTAGCAGTCCCGAAATCCGATAGTAAACCTGAAAAAGGGCGTGTCGCGGCACGCCCTTTTTTGATCCAACAGTCTTTTTTATTTTCCGCTGCTCCTGGCCACAATCAACAGATCCGCCAGCTTATCCCGTCCCCACAGTTCCTCTCCCAACTCCCGTGACCGTTCCCTGGCCTCCCTGGTAAACTCCCGGTTGGACAAGACAATGGCCCGGTGGCACCGGTTGCGGCTTGCACCCTCAGCAGCCCTTTCCACCGGTCTGGCACTGACAGGTCCCACGGATTGTTTCACCATTACCCCCATCCGGGTTCCGTCCTTTTCAAGGATAAAGCCGATCCATTTTCCGGCTGTTTTGGGCCGTTCGACTTGATAACCAACCCTGACCAATAACCGCCGGCAGAATTCCCGGAAATCCTTTCTGGTCATCCGATCTATTTCATACAGCCCCACCTGGGAGATGTTCTCCATCCGGCATAAATAGTGCCCTAACATATATAGGGCTACTGACAAAAGGGCACCGAGGCCCCACCATAAATCGGGAAAACCCACTTTCCATTTCCCCCTAACTCATTCCCTGTCCTAAAACTTCGACACAGGTCCCCGTTTACCTGCCCGAAGAAAAAAAACCCGCCCGGCGGGTTTTAACTTAATTCCTCATAAGCTACACCGATGAGACCGGGTCCGGCATGCACACCCATCACCGGTCCGATCTGACCTAGCCAGCTTTCCTTGATTTTTAAGGTGGTACTCTCCAGCAATTCCTGGTAAAGTGTTTTCGCTTCTTCCAAGGCATCGCTGTGGGCCACGGCCAGGGTAACCGTCCTCCCTTTGGTCTTTTCCAAGACAATCTCTTTCAGCTTGGCCAAAGATTTGACCCGTCCCCTTACTTTGCTGAAGGTATAATACTTGCCGTCCTCATTAATGGAGATGATGGGTTTCACATCCAGGACCTGCCCCAGGGAACCGCTGACCAAACCGATCCTGCCGCCTTTTTTCAAATACTCCAGCGTCTTCACCACAAAAAATACTTTGATTTTTTGCCTGGTCTGATTTAACTGCTCGATGATCTCATGGAACTTGATTCCCAAATCCCTCAGTTGAACCGCCTTCAGCACCAGGAAGCCCAGGGCCAGGGAGAGGGCTTTGGAATCAACGGTTTCAATCTCCAATTCAGGAAAGTCTTTGGCCACCATCTTAACCACATCCAAAGTGCTGCTGAGACCGGTGGAAATATGGATGGCCACAATTTGAGTATACCCTTCCTCCTTCAGCCGTTGAAATAAAGCTTTGATTTCACCGGGTCCCGGCATGGAGGTGCTGGGTGTCTCGTGAGGCATCCGGGCGTAAACTTCCTCCGGAGTTATTTCTATACCGTCCTGATACTGTTCCTCCTGACTGAACACCACCTTTAAAGGCAGGATGTGAATGTTCAGTTTCTCTGCCAACTCCCGATCCAGGTCACAGGTACTGTCAGTAACAATGGCAATTTTACTCAAATCTTCAGCCTCCATATACAGGAAATTACCGCCCACTCTGCCCTTTGTGCACAATTTGCGGCTAATCGTTACCATTGTAGCTGAATCTGAGTCCCGTGACAAGCTTAAATTTCTAACAATTCATACTCCAAGGACCCAAGCCCTATTTTTTCCGCATACCGGAGCTGTACCAAATAATCGTTCTCAGGCCACAGCTCCTTTAAGAGATCTCTCTCCGCCGCCCGGGAAAGCAAATCCACCGAAGCCATGTCAATGGCTACCGGAGCATAAGAAGCCAGGATCCCAATATCTTCAATCACTTTATCCTGGGCCTTTTCCATACAGTCACAGCCTTTGGTGATATGCACCAGGAAATTAAAGAAACAGACTTTACCTTCCTTGCCTGCCAAAGCTCCCAAGGCATATTCCGCCATTTTTTCCTGGAGCAGTACGCCGGAAGAACTTTCCGGAACCCGGACGGCACCGGTACGACAGGCGGCCACACATTCCGCACAGCCGTAGCAAGTATCGTGATCAATGTGAGCGGCCCCGTCCACATAAGTGATGGCCCCTACCGGGCAACGGCGAATACAGGCGCCGCAGGTATGACAGCGCTCCCTTTTCACGATGGGCTTTACATCGGCATGCTGCTTCTGCTTGCCGCTCCTGGGGGCTGCCCCCATGCCCAGGTTCTTGACGGCAGCTCCCATCCCGGTCAGGATGTGCCCGGTCATGTGACTCAAGACCACCAGCACGTCGCTGTCCGCCACATCCCTGGCAATAGTTACCTTATCGAAATGCTTTCCTTTAATAGGCACCTCCACATGGTTTCCCGACATCAAACCGTCGGCAATGATCACCGGCACTCCCAAGTTTTCAATGGAAAAACCGTGTTCATAGGCCTGCATTAGATGATCCACCGAGTTGGTTCGCTGTCCCCGGTAGAGAGTATTGGTGTCCGTCAAAAAAGGCTTCGTTTCATAGCTTTTGATCTTACGGAGCAAAGGTTTCAAAAAGGCAGGCTTAATATATCCTGTATTGTTTTGCTCCCCGAAATGGAGCTTCACCGCCACAAAATCATTTTTCGCAAATATTTTTTCAAAACCGGCGGCCTCAAAAAGATCCAAGACCTTGGCGGCCACCGCCTCCGGTTTTTCCTCCGCCTGTAACGGCGCATACCATACTTTCGACACTGTTTCCCCACCCCTTCTCAATCATTAACTACTATTCTACCGCAAAACAACCGTTTTCGGAAAGGGAAACAACGGGATTTAAGTCAACTCATGGATAAATAGGCCGCTTCTCAGCTTGGGTTCAAACCAGGTGGACTTGGGAGGCATCACCTGACCCCGGTCAGAAATGGCCATCAGCTCCTCCACCGTAGTGGGATACAGGGCAAAAGCAACGGCCATACCCTGGTTCACCAGCTTTTCCAGTTCTCCCAAGCCCCGGATACCGCCCACAAAATCGATCCTGTCGTCCCGTCTCGGGTCCCTGATGCCTAAAACCGGTTCCAGGAGATTGTGCTGCAGGATGGAGACATCCAAAGCCGCCACGGGATCATTCTTATCATAAGTTCCTTCCCGGGCCGTCAACCGGTACCATTGGCCTTCCAGGTACATGCCAAAAATCCGGGGACCGTCAGGAGCAAAGGGCTGCCGGTCAGCTTTTTCCACCAGAAACTTTTCCCCCAGGCGGTTCAGGAATTCCTCCGCCGTTAACCCGTTTAAATCCTTGACCACCCGGTTATAATCCATGATCCTAAGTTCCTCGCCGGGAAAAGCCACCGCCAGGAAATAGTTGTACTCCTCGTCTCCCGTGTAGCCCGGATCCGCCTCCCGCCTTTTCAGGGCCACTTTGACTGCCGAGGCGGAACGATGATGGCCGTCGGCAATATAGAGGGACTCGATTCCCCCGAAAGCCTCAACCAGTCTCCCGATGGTGGACCCGTCATCGATCAGCCAGACTTGGTGGCCGATGCCGTCGCCGGCAGTAAAATCATAAACAGGTTCCCGGGTGGCAGTCCATTCCTTCAAACATTCTTTCACTACCGGTTCCGACCGGTGAGTCATCAGGATGGGACCCGTGTTGGCATTGCAGTAATCCACATGTTTAATCCGGTCTTCCTCTTTGTCGGCCCTGGTGTACTCATGCTTTTTGATCACATTGTTCAGATAATCGTCCACCGAGGCACAGAAGACCAACCCGGTTTGGGAATGATTCCCCATAGTCAAACGGTAGATATAGAGATAGGGCTCCTCGTCCTGGATGAGGATTCCCTCCCGACGAAACTCCTTCAGGTTATGGGCCGCTTGTTCATAAACCCTGGTATCGTACAAGTCCACCTCAGGCTCCAGGTCCACCTCCGCCTTGTCAATCCGCAGGAAAGAATAGGGATTGTCCTTGACCAGTTCCCTGGCTTCCTGGCTGCTCATCACGTCATAAGGAAAGGCGGCCACCTGCGCCGCCCGTTCCCGAACAGGCCTGATGGCCCGAAAAGGTCTTATTTTCGCCACAATATACCTCCTACAGTAATTCTTCTATATTGTCCAGCAATTCTTTCACTTCTGCCAAAGTCAGGTCTCCCATATGGGCAATCCGGAAGGTTTTTTCCTTCAAATCCCCGTAACCGTTGGAGATCACAAAACCCCGTTCCTTCAACCGGTTAATCAGGCCGGCCACATTGATCCCCCTGGTATTGGCAATGACCGTCAGGGTATTGGAACAGTATTTTTCCTCAGGGAAAAGGGCAAAATGGGCTTTGGCCCAATCCCTCACATACTCGGCCATGGCCCGGTGGCGGGCAAACCGCTCCTCCGGACCCTCCGCCAGGATCCGGTCCAACTGGTAATCCAGGGCAAACATCAGCGATATATTGGGTGTTGAAGGATACTGGTAATCTTTCTTCTGAATGAAATCATAAAGGGACAATAAGTCCAGGTAAAAACCCCGGTGCTCCACTTCCCTGGCCGCCGCCACCGCCTTTTCCGACATGGTGCATAAAGCCAGACCCGGCGGCAGGCCCAGGGCCTTCTGGGTGGAAGTGATGCAGATATCGACCCCCAGCCGGTCCACTTCGATCTTGGTGCCCCCGGTGGAACTGACCGTATCCAGGCAATAAACTACCTCGGGATAGGCGGCCATTACCTCCGCAATTTCTTCCACGGGATTTTGAACCCCCGTGGAGGTTTCATTGTGGGTAACGGTGATCAGGTCATACTTGCCGGTAGCCAAAGCTTTGTCTACCATTTCCGGCAAAGTAGCCTGGCCCGGCTCCACCTGGTAGAGATCCGCCGGTACATTGTTGGCTTTCGCCATCTTATACCAGCGCTCCCCGAAAGCGCCTACGGAAAAGACTGCCGCCCTTTTCCTGGTGCAGGAGCGGACGGCCCCCTCCATCAAACCGCTGCCGGAAGTGGTGGAGAGGAGAATCTGGTGCTTGGTATACCAGAGCTGCTGCATTTTGGCGGTAATGCTTCGCTGCAGCTCAGAAGCTTCTTTGCTCCGGTGACCGATCATGGGAGTGGCCATTTTGGCCAGCACTTCCTCTTTAACCTCCACCGGACCGGGAATAAAAATCTTTTTGTGCATCTTACACCTCCAGGAATAAAAGCTGTTTACCACAGCAATTTGATTGCCGCTTCTTTCAATACCTTGACCGTCGTAACCAGATGGTCTACAGGAACATACTCATCAACGGCATGGGCCTGTTCCAAATAACCGGGCCCGAAGGTCAGGCAATGAGGTGTCCCCGCTTTATGTGCCATAATTGCCCCATCGGTGTAAGCGGGAAAACCTGCCATTTCGGCCCGTCCCGTCACTTGCTGCATACTGTCCAGGAAAGCCTGCAGCAGGGGTGAGCTCTCCGGCATTTTCTGGGGCGGTCGTGGTAAGCCCAGTCTTTGCCAGGACGCCTTGGCCCCGGGCACTTGCATGAGCCCCTCCTGTAGAGCCTGCTCAATGAGGGCATCGGCTTCGGCCACCGTCATTGGATACGTAGCCCTAAGATCCACCTCAGCCCGGCAATGATCGGGCACCACATTGGTCTTCACGCCCCCGTCAATCTTGCCGATATTCACGGTAGCCCTCCCCAGCAGTTCATCATCGTAAGGCAGCTTTTCCACCAGTTCCTTCAACCGGACCAGGCAGGCACTCATGGCATGAATGGCATCAACCCCCCGGCCGGGATTACCGGCATGGGCCATCTTGCCGAAGGTGTTCAACTGGTACCACAGGGGTCCTTTATGGGCCGCCAAAACCTGTAGGCCGGAGGGTTCCACCGCCACCAAATAGCTGTTCTCCTTTACCCAGCCTTTTTCCAGGGCCGCCATGGCCCCTTTCATGTGGGGACCTTCCTCGTCCACGGTGGCCAGCAAAACCAGGTCCCCCTCCGGCGCCCTTTCCCGGGCTGCCAGTTCCTTCATCGCCACCATGGCTGCCGCCAGGCCTCCCTTCATATCGGCACTGCCCCTGCCATACAGCCGTCCTTCAATTATTTCCCCGCCGAAGGGATCCACCGACCAGCCCTCCCCGGCGGGTACCGTATCCATGTGGGCCAGCCAGATCAAGGAAACGGCACCGGGAGTTTTCCCCCGGATCCGGGCTGCCACATTAAAACGGTCACCCTCCACCGGTTCCCGCCAAACCTCAACACCTGCTCCGGCCAACCACCGGCTGACGAACTCTCCCACCATCTTTTCAGAGCCGGTGGGATTTTCACTGGGTATCCTGACCAGATCTCTTGCCACTGCTATAACTTCCTTACAATCACTCCGACTGGACATCCGATAGCACTCCTTCATTTTCGGCTTTTTTAGGTTTCTACTTTATCTTAAACTTTCCTGTTTATGTGCAAAGAAAAACAAAATGATTAAGCCAGTAGCTGCTTGCAGGACGAACACAGGGGCTTTTTCCGGAGATAATAAAACAAGAATTGCTCGTAGGGAGCCGGGGCACCAACAATGCCGATTGGAGACTTACAGTGGGGACAGATACAGATAACGAAATAACTTTCCATAAATAATACTACCTTCCTTCGCCACGTAAAGTGTCGATAATTTAATTACCATAATAAGGCACCCTGGCAGATATTGCAAGGGCCCAATTCCCCATAAGCCCTAATTCGTGGCGTAAAGCCAACTTTGTTTATGATATTCTTAATTTAACATAAATACTTTACAAAGAAAGAGCGTGTTGACGGTGGAGTTGGGACAAAGACTGAAACGGCTACGAATGCAAAAAGGAATGACCCAGGAACAACTGGCCGAAGTGATCGGCATCAGCCGTTCCGCTTTATCCATGTATGAACTGAATCAGCGTGAGCCGGACTTGTCCACCCTCATTGCCATCGCTGATTATTTCTCCGTCAGTACCGACTATCTTTTGGGACGTTATTGGAAGCAACATGCAACCAAGGAAGAACTACAGGAGCTTATTCGAATGGTGATCAAAGAGTACCAGCAAGAATACAATATTGACCCAAAACCTGATGACAATGCCAAATAACCACACTTAAACATTTTAGCCCTTAAATGGAAATTCAGCAACAATTTTTTGCTAAATTTTGCAGAAAAAACCGGCCTTTATTCAGGCCGGTTTGCTTTTGGATTTTTGATGCCCAGGCGCTCAGCGGAATGATCCTTGCCCAGGTAGAAATTGATCCAGGAAGAGGTCTGGTAAAGATCCCAGTTGCAGGGTTTCACCCGGTAAGAATTCAGTTGTTCTTCCTCCCCGTATTTCTTCAACCGGGCATAAGCCTGAACCCAAACACATTTTCTTTCATTGGGATACACATCGCACCAACCGTGGTAACTGCCCTCGCAAGCCCCGTTTCTCTGGTTCTTGGGACACTGGGACATGGGACAGACATAAGCCAGGTCCATTAAGGCACAGTCGCCGCAGTCCTTACAGTCATACAGCCTTACCTTATTCATATGCTCAAAGCGATGGAACCGCTTCTCCCAGGAAGCTCCTTCCGCTTTGGCAGAAATCTTTTGCATCAGGCCAAAGAGGTTTTTCCCCGGCTCAAACATCAGATTATGCATAAACCGGGACAGGCTGTAGACAAAAGGAGTGTCGGCATCCAAGGGCCTGTTCTTGCGGTTCGTAAATTGCTCCTTATTGAGGCCGGTCTTCTCGTCTTTTTCGAAGACATAGAAGCCGTTGGGCATCGGATAATCAAATTCGTGAATCAAATCCTGCCAATTGGCGCTCAGTTCTTCACCTTTTTCAATAATATATTCTACCTGTTCATACTTGACATTAAAGCCTCCGATATGAACCCCCGCAAAGCCCATTCCTTTCATCCAGGCATACATTTTCGCCGCCCGTAAGAGCCTTGCCCCCACACCTTTGTCGGGGTCGCTTCTCTCCTTGTCAATATCGGCCACCAGTTTATCCGTTACGACGCAGCCGGGAATCTGGTTGGCATTCATCACTTTGGCGGCACCAAAGGGCAGTAGGTAGATATTACCGATGACGGGCACATCGTAACCCAGCATTTTCATCATCAGCATCAATTCGTGATACTTACGGGCATCATACCCGATTTGAGTTACAATGAACTTGGCCCCGGCATCCAGTTTTTTCTTCAGCTTATAATACTGGACCATTTGCTCCGCTTCGGTGGCTTTAAAAGGAGAAACGGCAGCACCGGCAAAAAAGTCGCTGGGCTGGTGTTTGATAGTACCTTTCATACCGGGATATTCCAATCCCTTGTTCATTTCTTCAATCAGTTCCAGGGTATGAACCGGATCCAGATCGAAGACCGGTTTGGGTCTGCCTTTAAAACCGGTTACCGGGTAGTCCACTGTCATCACCAGGAGATTCCGTACACCGGCCCGATCCATGGCATAAAGCTGGCTTTCCATCTGATTACGGTTTTTATCTTTACAGGTAAAATGAACCAGGGGCTCAATACCTTTCTGAAAGACTTCCATACCCAGATAATCAGCCAACATGGCCGGATTGCCGCCGGGGTTGTCCGTGATGGTAAGGGCATGAACTTTCCCCCCCTTGGCGGCCTGCTCCGCAGCCTGAACAGCAAACTCCTGCTGGGGTTCCCTGGCTCCCCTGCCGGGAACAAGCTCCCAAGTGACGGACATCGTCGACTTGTCCAGCAGCGATTCCTTAAAACGGTTTTCCATAACGATTCCCCCTAAATCCACTTTATGGACTGGAATTATTAAACAATTATGATAATTGCAATCTAAGTATGTTTTGTTCGGCAAAAATGGGGCTAATCCTCCTTTTTCTCGTTTTTTTTTAAAATTTGGATACTTTTTTACTGCCCTCTGATGATTCCCAAAGCATTCAACACAAAAAGCACCGAAACCAAAACCGGTTGATGCAGCACATAAACGGTCAATGAATGCTGTCCCAGGTAACTGAGGGGATTGGGCGGCAAGTTGAGCACCAACCTGGGTTTGCCCCTGGGATAAAGAAGGGGCCCCAAAACAGTACCGAACATAAAAAAGCCCGCATAGGGAATCATGGGAAAGTAATCCAGGGAACGATAGGCAGCACTTCTAAATCCCAAGGGCAGCAACAGGTCCGTGGGCAGATCCATCCCTGCTACCGTCCTCCCCAGACTGATGACCACCAGGGCAATTCCAGTCAACAGCCAGGGGTTTAGCCTTCGATAATAAGGGTATAACAGCATGTTAACTCCCATGAAATGAAGGATGCCGAACAAAATCACCTGCTCCCGGTCATAAAAAAAAGTAAACAGGGTAATGGCCATGGCAAAGAACAGGACCCGGGCTGCCCTTTTGCCGTGACTCCTGGAAAAAGAAGAACTGATTCCCGCCAGGACCATAAAAACGGGAGCCAGGACCATAAAGGCCCAGTGGAGCCAGCCCTGCCGGTAATAGGCGGGATAGCCGTAATACATGTGCAGATCCCAAGCCAAATGACAGATGATCATGACCAGAAGACATGCTCCCCTGAGAAAATCCAGTTCCGCAATGCGTTGTCTCGCCACGGTATCACTCTTTTCCTGTACTCTCAATGTCCTACCTAGTTCGACGAAGGTCCGGCAACTCCTTTTGAAAGCCGATAAAACAACCCGGTGCTGCCACCGGGTCTTTTGTTATTCAAAGTCAATTTCAACGGTGCGCCTGCGTCCGGGATGTTCCTTGGGCAACCTGATCTCCAGGACACCGTTCCGGTAGGAAGCTTTAACTCCCTCGCTTTTCACCGGAGCAGGCAGGGGAACGGTACGGTGAAACTCACCCATATACCGCTCTTGCCGGTGATATTGTTCCCTTTTGATTTCCTGCCCCCGCCGGAATTGTCCGGCAATAGTTACCTGCAGCCTTTCCACGTCAATCTTCAAATCCTCTTTCTTTTCCAGCCCGGGCAGTTCACAGGACACAATCACTTCCTCGTCGGTTTCATAGACATCCACCCGCAAGGAGCGAAAACCGGGTCCGAAAACGGAAGGCCAATCCTCCATCCACCGTTCCAGTTCTTTGCGCCACCCGTCAGGGAAAAAGGCGCCGTATGGCATTAAAGTCATTCTTAGTCCTCCTTTCTCTATTATCTTATATTGTTCCCCGGCTCCCCTTCTCTATCCGGGAGTTTTTGGCACAGTGTTTTTGGAACCAAATTCCCCATTTGCCGGTCTAAGAGGAGAGTAAGGACAGGCAGGATTGACAGCGACATCTGTCGAAAAGCCGTATTCACCTGGCATCTAAGATCATTTGGAGAGAGGAGAAATTTTGTGCGGAAATTAATCGTTTTCTTGCTACTGATCACCGTGGTAACGGTACCTTTCGCCGGTGTGACTGCAGCTCCCAAAGTCAAACTGGGTAACGAAGTTTTGTTGGAACAGTATCGCTATCTTATTGAAGGCAAAAGAATCGGCCTGGTTACTAACCAGACAGGAGTTGACAGCCAGGGGCGGAGCCTGATTGATATATTGGCGGCGGATCCTTCCCTGACCCTGGCGGCTCTTTATGCCCCGGAGCACGGCATCGACGGCAAAGCCGCCGCCGGGGCTTACGTAGAATCCTATACCCATCCTGCTTTGGGAATACCCGTATATAGCCTCTACGGTGCCACCAGAAAACCGACGGCAACCATGTTGGAAAACATCGATGTGCTCCTGTTTGACATCCAGGACATCGGAGCCAGGACCTACACTTACATGTCCACCATGAATTACGTCATCGAAGCGGGCGCCCGCTTCGGGAAGCCGGTAATTATCCTGGACCGGCCTAATCCCCTGGGTGGTCTCATTGTGGACGGGCCCATGATGGAAGACCCCTACATCAGTTTTGTGGGCATTGACAACCTGCCCATGGCCCACGGCATGACTGCCGGGGAACTGGCCCTCTTTTTCAACCGGAAACTGGGGGCGGACCTGACGGTGATTCCCATGGAAGGCTGGACCAGGGATATGATCTTTCAGGATACGGGATTACCCTGGAAGCAAACATCTCCCAACATTCCTGACCTGGTTTCCTGTTTCGGTTACATGGCCACCGGCCTTGGGGAAGGTACCGGCATTTACCTGGCGGACAAATTCAAATGGATCGGAGGCAAAGGAATTGATGCCCAGCGGTTTGCGGATTTAATGAATAATGCCGGCTTGCCCGGCGTCCGCTTTATCCCTGAATACCAGGGCCAGGCAGGCGGGATCCGCTTGGACATTACCGATTATCACAAGTTCAACCCTGCCAAAACAGGCATTTATGCCTTGACTTACGCCAAACATTTAACCGACTTCAAAGTCCCCAAAAGCGGGGACACCGTCGTCATGTTCGACAAGATCATGGGCACTGCCAAGATCGGGCAGGGTTTGGAGCAAAAACTATACCCGGCAGCCATGGAAGCCCTTTATGCCAAAGAACTGGAGCAATTCAAACAGGAACGGCAGAAATACCTGCTCTACGGTCCTTACCCCTCCGGTTCACCGGCCAACGGTCAACCGGCAGCAGTGAAAATTTTCGTCAAAGATAAGGAGCTTTATTTCGACGTGCCTCCCTATTTGGATGAAAACAACCGGCTGCTGGTACCCTTCCGGCCCATCGCCGCAGCTCTGGGAGCCTCGGTCAACTGGCTGCCCCAAACCCGCCAGGTCACCATGGTGGGCCAGGGACAAATCCTGCTCCTGACCATCAACAGCAACCGGGCTATAGTCAACGGGGAGACAGTCTCCATGGACACCACTCCCATTATCAAAGACGGTAGGACCCTGGTTCCCGTCCGTTATGTAGGGGAATTCCTCCGGTCCACCGTTGACTGGCATCAACAAGAAAAGGTAGTCAATATTTATTAAAAAAAGCAATCCGTTTCAAGCTTCCGGCGCCTGCTGAACGAACACAGCAGGCTCCGGTGCCTTTGGCCGGAATAAGAACAGTTGCTCCCGGAAAACCCACCGGCAACCTGACCCAGCAAATTTCGGAAAAAACAGCTTGGCAAAGGTGTCTAAAAACGCCAACCGGCCGGAATAACATAGGTAGAAAAACAAAATAAATTATGATTGGGGGAGGTACAAAAAATGTTTAAGCTCATCCGGAAGCGGCTGCAAAACCAAAAAGGATTTACCCTGATGGAATTGATGGTTGTCATGGTGATAATCGGTATTTTAATTGGAATCGCAGTGCCGTCTTATAATAAGGTAACAGCAACTGCGGAGAAGAGAGCATGTGAAGCTAATAAGCGAACCATTAAAGGTGCAGTGCAAGCATATATACTTGAAAACAATGGCTCAATTGAGAACAATGAACTAGATATAGCTGAACTGGATAGTTTCTTTGACGGAGGAGAGGTACCCCAAATGCACTTCAGTTAACCAGCAAGACGATGCAGCATATACAGTCAAGTTAGCCATTATTGATGATGATAAAGGCGTTATTGATTCTATCTCGGTAATCTGTGACTACCATGATAAAGGTCAAAATGGTGAGTAAACAAAAAACAAAGCTTCCGTTTAAGTAACGGAAAAATACTTCGCAAGGCAATTCGTATTCAGTGGAAAGCTAGTTTTTCTAACACAAAGAAACGTTTTATTTTAATAGCTGTTTTTAAATTATAGACTAGGCGATAGGAAGACCATAATATACCGAGGGTTTTACCGCCCTCGGTTGATTTTTTGTGGCGACAAAAAAAGACCACAAAAACGAGAAAACTGATTGCTTCAGAATGGTTATTGATTATAATTATTAATAATTAACATCTTTTCAGAAAAGGCTTCCTCCTGTTATTGCCTCATGCTATAGTAATTGCAAAGAATGAACAACATTATTATGCCGAGGAAGGGAGCGACCCCATGAAAGAATTGGATCGGTTGCTGGAAATGTCAGCGGTTCAGAAGGCATCGGACCTGCATTTGGCCGTGGGAATACCCCCGATGGCCAGGATAAAAGGGCAGTTAGTGGCTTTGGATTATCCTGCCCTTACTCCCGATACGATGAAAGAAATTTTGAAGCCGGTCTTGACTCCCCCTTACGACAAGTATTTTGAAGAGAACCTGGAACTGGATATCTCCTATGCCCTCCCGGGGATTGCCCGTTTCCGGGGAAATATTATGAAACAAAGGGGCAGCCTGGCGGCGGTTTTCCGGGTGGTTCCCTTTGAAATTCCCGATATTGATAAGCTGGGGCTGCAACCACATGTTAAAGACCTTTGCTACCTGCCCCGGGGCCTGGTCTTGGTAACAGGGCCCACGGGCAGCGGTAAGTCTACCACACTGGCGGCCATGATCGACTTTATCAACAGGCACAGGAGTGTGAATATTGTAACGGTAGAAGACCCCATCGAATTTCTCCATCGCCATAAGAAATCCATTGTCAAGCAACGGGAGGTGGGTTTAGACACCCATTCCTTTGCTAATGCCCTTCGCCATGTGCTGAGGCACGATCCCGATGTGATTCTCATCGGGGAAATGCGGGACCTGGACAGTATCTCCATCGCTTTAACAGCGGCGGAAACAGGTCACTTGGTCTTCTCCACCCTGCATACCCAGACGGCGCCTTTGACTATCAGCCGTATCGTAGATGTTTTCCAGGATCATCGCCGGGAGCAGGTGCGGCAGCAATTGGCCAACACCCTGAAAGGGGTCATTTCCCAACAATTATTGCCTACCAAGGACGGTAGCGGCAGGGTGCTGGCGGCAGAATACCTCATTGAAACCCCTGCCGTGCGGAATATGATCCGGGAAGGTAAAGAACACCAGCTGTACAATGCGATGCAAACAAGCCGCGGGGCCGGGATGCAGACCATGGATCAAGCCTTGGCAGAACTGTACGGAGCCGGAGAACTCAGCAGGGAAGTAGCGATGGAACATTGCATCGACAAGGTAGAACTGGACCGTTTAATGCAACGTTCCGGTTTCGGCTCCTCGATGTTTTGGGAGTAGGAAAATATCATAATTTTCCTGCAAATCTTCCTGAACTTTTTCCCATCAAGGGGCAGGAATTGGGGACTTTTTCGTTGAATAGTCTTGCCAACTAAATAATATAGTTTTTGCAATGGGGAAAAAGGCAAAGTCATCGAAAGGTGACGACTGCAAAGCTATGGGTCTAAAACTCCTCTAGAGTCATGATCGCCAAGCTGCCAGGCTGAGATAGCCTAATTTTTTTGTTAGGATCGTGGGGTGGGAGGTAAAAAGGGTGACACAACCAAATCTCAAGTTTAAACTACCGGAGATAAAAAAAGAAGCGGAAGGAAGCAAAACCCGGCTTTATCTTTTGCTGGCAGTACTTGGAGTATTAGCTATAGTGGCGGTGGCGGTAAATTTAGGATTAAATGCTCCCACCGGGCAACAGCCTCCTGCACCTTCCGCAGACATAAAACCGGAGGATTTAAACAAAGAGATTGCCCAATTATTACCCCAATTGGAAAGGGAAAATGACGTACCTGAGACAGAAGAAAATACTTCCCTTTGGGATGGAATTGACCCTTTCGCCATGCCGATGGCATTGGTAGGAGTTGTGGTCGGAGGAAATAAAGATTTGGCTATTATTGAAGCCCGTCATACCACGTACATTGCTTCCCAGGGTGAAACGGTAGCAGGGATATGGGAAGTAGTGGAAATCAACAGAGATACGGTCCGCTTAAAAAGTGATAACCAAGAGATAGTAATTGGTTTGGAACAGAGAGATTAGCCAAACCGCCAAGATAGAAAGACAGGGATGTAGGGAGGATAAACATGATAAAGAAAAGATTGCTCGGCCTGGTGCTGTCATCAGTTCTATTGATGTTGCCTATTTTTCCTGTGGGAATGGGTCCGGCAGCATCAGCTGCTTCCAAAAACATCTCTTTGGATGTACGTAATGCGGATCTCAGGGATGTATTATCTGCTTTAGCCATTCAAACCAACACCAACATTGTGCTCATCGAAGAACCTGTCAGAGTTACCTTTTCCGTAGAAAACGTCAGTCCCATGCGTGCTTTGGAATTACTCCTCCAAAGCGAGGGATTGAGTTATATCAGAGATCGGAATTTATTGATCGTAGGAAGTGAAGAAAAGCTTCAGCAAAATTATTTTGCCGAAGAAACTTTAGCGCGCTTTGATTTGGTCTACATTAACACCCAACAGTTCCAACCTTTAATCACCGCCCTAGGGCTGCCGGTTAAAAGTCTTATCCTGGACAGCAATCCCTATGCCATCTGGGTCCAGGGAACTCCGGAAGACCTGGTTAAAGTAAAGGAACTGCTGGAAGCGGTAGATCAATTTGAAAATGCCGTTTTTCAAGGTGAAGAAGAATTAATCCTTTCCTACAAAGAATTGCACACCTATTCCGTCGAACCGACCAAATTGGTGGAAATGGCCCAGAGAGCAGGAGTGCCTTTGGCTAACTATATCACCCTGGGCAATCGCCTGCTGGTTTTTGACCGGCAAATCCTGGCCCATTGGGATGACTTTCAGCGGGTCATTACGGAATTGGATACCATTGAGGCCAGGGACAACAGTATTTTCCCTTTCAAACTCAAGCACGTTGTGGCCCGGGACGGGGCCACCCGTCTGGCTGCCTTCGGTTTTCCGGGGGTAAAGACCGTCACATACAATTTCCCTGAATTCAGTAAACAATTAATTGTCGTCTGTCCACCTGAACTGGAATCCCAGGTCTATGCCGCTTTAGCCACTATTGATACGGCACCTGAAAAAATCAGTGTCCCTATTATGTCCAGTACAGGAGAATATGCGCGCCGTGAACTCCAGGCCATCAGGAAACTCTTGGCGGAAATGACCTCCATCCCTATCCGCAGTATGCATATTTCGGACAATATTTCCGGCAATCCGAACCAATACCATTATGTCCTCTGGGCCCATGAAACGCCTGATAATATCAGGCTGTTGCAGGAACTGGTGGCAAGTTTTTGATTGGAAAAGGGTGATCGCTGATGCCTATGTTTTCCTATGAAGTCCTGGACAACCAGGGGAGACTGACAACCGGTCAATTGGAAGCGGAAAATGAAGCCGCCGTGATTGCCCGTCTGAGGGGCATGGGCTATATGGTAACCAGCGTGCAGCAGGCACGAATCCCGCTTCTCTCCTTTCGCTCCTGGCGAGCGGAGAAAAAAGTATCCTTGGGAGATTTAAGCCTCTTTTGCAGGCAACTGGCTGCCATGCTAAATGCCGGGATCCCTTTGACCAGGTGCCTGTTTGCCCTGGGGGAACAGGTAACGGCTCCTGCTTTAAAAAGAGCCGTCAACGAAATTGCCACCAATGTGGAAGCAGGCATGAGTTTTTCGGAAGCACTTGAGGATCATCCCAGAGTCTTTTCCAAGCTCTTTGTGGGCATGGTCAAGGCCGGGGAGATTGGCGGCACCTTGGAAGAAACCCTGGGCCACTTGTCAGAGCAGTTGCAGAAAGACAAGTCCTTACGTGATAATATCCGTTCGGCTACCGTTTACCCGGCTATGATCGGAGTTTTCTCCATTGTGGTGATTCTGGTGATGATGATCTTTGTTGTTCCCATCTTCGTCAGAATGTTTCCCGAAGGAGTATCATTGCCGCTGCCTACCGTCATTGTCTTATCCATCTCGGACTCTTTAAGAACCAAATGGTATTGGTGGATCGCCTGTTTCACCCTGCTTGTTTCGGGGCTGAGGGTGGCGATGACCCATCCCCGGGGAGAATTGTTCTGGGCCCGGGTCAAATTGCGGCTCCCGGTCTTTGGCGCTTTAATCCATAAAGCCACCGTCGCCGGTTTTGCCCGGACTCTGGCTACCCTTTTGAACGGGGGAATCCCCATCTTGCAGGCCCTGGAATCCGCCGGTGAAGCCACCGGCAATATCCTCATCAGGAGAGCGGTACTGGAGGCAAAGGATAAAGTGGAAGAAGGAAGGAGCTTGGCTCAACCCCTGGAGGAAAGCGGTTTTTTCCCGCCTATGGTGATTCAAATGATCGCCGTCGGTGAGGAATCCGGCTCTTTAGTGTCTCTCCTGCGACGCATTGCCGATTTCTTTGAGGAAGAAGTGACCATTATGACTAAAGGCTTAACCGCAATGCTGGAACCTTTACTGTTGGTTTTTGTGGGGCTCACCGTGGGTGCCATGGTGATCGCTCTCTACTTGCCTGTTTTCACTGCCGTTACTCAAATGAATATGTAAAGGAGAACGGAAATGCCTCAAGAAAGCTTGCCAAAAAATGAAAAACTGGAAATTTTGGCGGCCGCCTATGGCCTGGCTCCGTCGGAAACCTTACTGCAACAAATTGTGGAGGCCGCCGGCGGTTTGGTGGGCCATTACGCTTCCAAGTACTCCTCCCCTTTTAACAGGGATGATCTTACGCAAGCAGGCTATGAAGGACTCCTGAAAGCGTTGCAGAGATTTGACCCGGACCGGGAAGTCAGGTTTTCCACCTACGCTTCTTACTACATCAGGGGAGAAATTCTCAAAGAACTGTACCGGGGCAATGTTTTTGACAAACCACCCTGGCTGGCAGAGATCCAGCAAAAAGTTTACCGGGCCACCGAGGAACTGCAGCAATCCCTGCACAGGGAACCAACGTTGAAGGAACTGGCTGAAGCTGTGAATATCCGGGAGGAAGGGATAGTCCAGGCTTTGCTGGCAGGTACGGTACCCTTGGAAGAACTGGATCTTTCGTCAATCAGGAATCTGAGGTATGAAAGTTTCCGCCTGCCCATTGAGGACCAACTGTTGTTGAAGGAAGCTTTGGGGAAGCTCAGTGACATACAGCGGAAAGTTATTTACCTGATTTTCTATCAAGGTTTAACCCAGGTGCGCACAGCCGAATTGCTGGGGACCAACCAGAGAAAAATATCCAGGTTGTTGAAAAAGTCTTTGGAGCAATTGGCTTTATATTTGGTGGGGTAGTCAAAGGAGTGCAAAACCGTGAAATTGTTCGCCAAGCAAAGGACTGTGGGATTGGAGTTTGATGAAGGCACTATACGGGGTGTGGAAATAATCACCAAAGGAGGTCATTCCACCGTATCCTCCTTTGCCCAAGTACCGTTGCCGGAAACCGCAGTGCGAGACGGACTCATTTTTGACCAAAAGGAAGTTATTACTGCTTTGGAACAGCTCTGGTTAAAGGGCAAGTTCCGTACCAGAGAGGTGGTGACCGGTGTTTCCAATCAGGGAGTCATCATCCGGTTTGCCCAGTTTCCCAAAGTCACTCCCAACCGGTTGGACAGTATGGTCCGCTTCCAGGCCCAGGAACATTTGCCGGTACCTTTAGATTCAATAGTATTGGATTATGACGTCATCGGAACGAAAAGCGACGGGGAACGGGAAATGCTGGAGATACTGCTGGTGGCGGGACAAAGAGCCATGCTGGACGGCTTCTTACAGGTATTGAACGGAGCCCGTTTAAGACCAAAAGAAATAGAAGTGATCCCTTTGACGTTACTTCGTTTCCTGAAAAAGGAACAAACTCACCAGGTGGTAGCCATCATTGATATTGCCAACGGGCTGAGCAATATGGTAATTGCTGATGCACTGAAGCCTCGCTTGGCCCGGATGATGCCCAGCGGCCTCCGGCCGGCGGAAAAACTGGTGGCGGCAACCCGGGAAGAAGCCTCAGGTTTTGACGCAGACAGTGATGAACACCGGCAATTTGTCAGCAGCATTCAAGCTACCATCGGTTTCTACCAATCTCACAAAGAAGCCAGGCCGGTGGAAAAAATACTGCTCAGCGGTAAAGGGAGTCAAGTGAAAGGGTTGGCCGCCGGTCTTGAGCACATACTACGCTTGCCCTGCTCGGTAGTGAAACCCCTGGAATGCTTGAAGTTAAGGATAAACGGTATTCAGGCAGCTGACCTAACCGAATACAGCGTAGCCGCCGGTCTGGCTTGCCGTAGCTGGGAGTGAAAAAACATGGTTTCCATCAGTTTATTACCAAAGGAATTCCGCCAATTGGATGCCCTGCGTAAAAAACAGGCACATCTGCTGATTCTGTTTGGGACCGTTTCCCTGTCCTTGCTGCTGATCATGGGTATCGTATCCATCAACGGGAGAACGGCCCGGCACCAACTGGACAATACTTTGGCCTACAAGCAATTATTGGAGCAACAGCTTCATTCCCTGGCACCTTTTGAGGAGCCCTATGAAAGATTAGTAACTCTTAACGAAATCATGAAGCAAATAGAGAGCGAACAGGT
>JAAZDD010000022.1 GCA_012512955.1 Clostridia bacterium | reverse complement strand
GGGGTTTTCGGTTGGAGGACCCTGTTCGGCCTGTTGGAACAGGACAAAATTGCCCTTTACCTGCCTGACGATCAGGAAAAGTACCTGCCCCTGATTGAAGAACTGTATAATAAGTTGCTGCAATCCTTTGCCGCCGCCAACATTGTCATCGGCATCGGCCGGGCCGCTGAATTCAGCGAGATTGAGAAAAGTTACAAGGAAGCCAAAAATGCCATGACCATCGGCTCCTATTTGGATTTGGAACCCAAAATTTATAACTTCAGTGATTTGGGTTTTTACCGGTTGCTCAAACTGCCGGAAATCAAGGAGGAGATGGTCCGTTATTACGAGGATTATCTTAAACCTCTCAAAGCCAGTGACAGCCAGGATGAAAACCTGCTCAGCACCCTGGCCTGTTTCATTGAAAGCAATTACAGTTACAGCGATACCGCCAAGAAGATGTTTATTCATCCCAACACCGTTCGCTACCGGATCTCCGTCATTGAAAGAAAGTGCCGGGTAAACCCGAGATATGCCTATGACCGTTTAAATATGGAAATTGCTTTAAAGATCCTGCCCTTGATCGAGAAGGATTGAGCTACTGTGACAAGGCTTGAGGAATCCTCTGTAGAAAGTTACAAACAAACCCCCTTTTTCAGAGGTGATTTGGCCCTTTGTTTATAAAAATTAACAAAAGGATTTGGAGCCTTTTGTTAGAAATAAGGAAGTGACACAGGAAAAAAACTGCGAAAATTGTACCTGACAATTAAATAGTTACAATTAAATAGCTGCTGGTTAGTGGTTCCAGAAACCCACTCAAAAAAACTCGGAATTAAGAGGGGGTTAATTGTTGACCGGTGCCGGTCAAAGCAGGCATAATCCCACTCTTAATTATTCTTATGAGTTTTTAGAGTGGGATTTTTTATTTGGGGAGGTGGGTTGAAAACAAAATTATTTTCAATAAACGGTGCTTCAGGGGCTAGTTGTTAATCCGAAAGGAGCGGTCAAAAAATGAGCAGGCTGTTAATCAAAGAGGCAAAAACCGTTGTAACCTGTGACGAGCAAGATTCGATTCTTTACGGCAAGAGCATTTTGATCGAAGACGGCAAAATCGTAGCCATCGGTGACAACCTGGAGGCTGAAGGGGCCGAAGTTTTGGATGCCAGGGACATGTTTGTCTATCCGGGCTTGGTGAATACCCACCATCACCTGTTGCAGGCTTTCAGCCGAAATATTCCCGCCATCCAATCCTCCGAGTTATTTGACTGGTTGTTATATTTATATAATGTCTGGACAAATGTTAACCCGGACTATATTTACTACAGTTCCCTGGTGGCCATGAGCGAGTTTGTGAAGTTCGGCGGCACCACTTTGTTTGACCATCATTTTGCCTTTCCCCGGGGTGCAGGGAAAAACATCATCGACCGGCAGTTTGAAGCTGCCCAGGAGCTCGGTTTACGCTTTCATGCCGGCAGAAGCTGTTTTACCAGGGGGAAAAAAGAAGGCGGACTGCCACCCAATGAATTGGTGGAAACCACTGAGGAATTCCTGGAAGATTGTCTCCGTTTAATTGACAAGTATCATGATCCCGGGGAATTTTCCATGCGGCAGGTGGTAGTGGCACCTTGTTCTCCCTTCTCGGTGGATACCAAGGTCATGGTCGAATCCGCCAAATTAGCCCGGGAAAAAAAGGTGAGGCTCCATACCCACCTGGCGGAAACCCTGGATGAGGAAAAATATTGCCTGGAAGTTTACGGCAAAAGGCCCTTAGCCTGGGCGGAAGAATGTGGCTGGGTAGGTCCCGATGTCTGGTATGCTCACGGTATTCACTTCACTGATGAGGAAGTGGATGTGCTGGCTAAGACCCAAACGGGAGTGGCCCATTGTCCTGTTTCCAATATGAAACTCTCCTCAGGGATTTGTAAGGTTCCGCAAATGCTGGAGAAGGGAGTTCCCGTTGGCCTGGCAGTAGACGGTAACGGCAGTAATGATGCTTCCAACCTGTTAAATGAGATCAGGATTTGTTACTTGCTGCACCGGTTGAATTCCAGCAATGGGGCTCCTACCGGCTATGAAATTTTGAAACTGGCCACCGTAGGCAGTGCCAAAGTATTGGGCAGAGACGACATCGGTTCCATCGCTGTCGGCAAAGCCGGTGACTTGTTTGCCATCAACGTTGAAAAGCTGGAATTGGTGGGTGCCCTGATGGATCCGGCTTCCTTCCTGGGGACCATTGGTTACACTTATCCAGTTGATTTTACCGTCATTAACGGCAAAGTGGTCTATAAAGACGGTGTTTTGAACGGCATTGACGAAGCCAAGATTAAAGCTGAAGCGGAAAGAGAAGTTGCCAAAGTTTACAGCAAGATCAAATAGATTTCCATTCTAAAGTATTGGGGCCGGTAGCCTCAATGGAAAAGGGGAGTGTAACATGTCAACTAAAGTCCACCCAGTCGATCAGATGTTGCCGTTGGGTCAAATGAGTCTTTTAGGTCTTCAGCACGTGCTGGCTTTTTATGCCAGCGGTGTGGCCATCCCGTTGATCATCGGGGGAGCCATCGGTTTTACCCAGGAACAAATCGCCATTCTCGTTGCTGCTGACTTGTTTACCTGCGGTATTGCTACCTTAATCCAGTCTCTCGGTATCGGGAAGTTTGCCGGTATCAGGTTGCCGGTGGTATTGGGCTGTGCCTTTGCTCCGGTGGGAGTGATGATTTCCATCGGGAACAGCTTGGGCGTTACCGCCATTTACGGTTCCATCATCGGCGCTGCCATCTTCATGCTGATTATGGCACCTTTCTTCGGTAAGCTGTTGAGGTTTTTCCCCTCCGTTGTTACCGGTTCCGTGGTCACCATTGTGGGTCTGACCCTGATCCCCGTCGGTTTTAACGATATCGGAGGCGGAGTAGGCAGCCCTACTTTCGGAGCTCCCATCAATCTTTTCATTGCCGCTTTTACCATGCTGGTTATTCTCGTGGCTAACCGGTACTTCAAAGGATTTATGCAATCCATTTCCATTTTAATCGGTTTAATCGTAGGCACCATTGTCGCCGGCTTTTTCGGCATGGTGGATATCAATGTTGTGTACGAAGCCAAATGGTTTGGCGTGGTAAAACCCTTCGCTTTCGGTTTGCCCACCTTCAACATTGAAGCTATTCTGACCATGTGTGTGACCATGATCGTGGTGATGATCGAGTCTACCGGTACTTTCTTCGTTGTCGGCAAGTTCTGTGACAAAGAGATCACCGATAAGGACGTGGTAAGAGGTTTAAGAGCTGAAGGTGTGGCCAGTATCCTGGGCGGTATCTTCAACTCCTTCCCCTATACCACTTATTCCGGCAACGCCGGTCTGGTGGGTTTGACCAAAGTGGCCAGCCGGTATGTGGTTGCTACTGCCGGTATTATCCTTTTCTGTTTAGGCTTACTGCCCAAGTTTGCCGCCTTGGCTACCATCATTCCCAAGCCTGTGCTGGGGGCGGCCATGGTCATCATGTTTTCCATGGTGGCTACTGCCGGTATTGAGATTCTCCAAAAAGTTGATTTCAGCAAAAATGGCAACCTGCTGATTGCCGCCTGCTCTATCGGGGTTGGGGTGGGTATTTCCGTAGTACCGGACCTATTCTCCCAGACTCCGGGGGTAATTCAGATCCTGTTCGGGGAAAGCGGCATTGTGCTGGGCAGTGCCACTGCCGTGTTGCTGAACATTTTCTTTAACTACGGCAAAGAAGAAACCGAAGTAAAAGCAGCAGCGGAAGTTGAGGCCCAGGAAGCGGCTTCTGAAACAGTATAAGCCCTGTCCTCCCCGGAAACCGGAACTCTCCCAAGAAACGGTGACCGGGGAGGGCCTTACCGACGAGACTGCTGCTGATGAAGTAATGAGTAGGGGAGGGGAGTTAATGAAACACCAGTATGTTGGTAAAACCGTGCCCAGGGTGGATGCGGTCAGCAAGGTAACCGGCAAAGCCCGTTTTGTGGCGGATTTCCAAATGCCCGGCATGCTTTATGGAAAAGTGCTGAGAAGCCCGGTGGCCCATGCCAGGATCAAACGGATCGACACCGGCAAGGCCAAAGCCTTGCCTGGAGTAAAGGCGGTCATCACCTGGGAAGATGTCCCCAGGATTCCCTATTGTACCGCCGGCCATCCTTATCCTGACAGCAGCAGGAGAGACACCTATATTTTGGACAATAAAGTCCGCTTCATGGGGGACGCGGTGGCGGCCGTTGCGGCAGAAACCAGGGAAATTGCCGAAGATGCCCTTAAACTAATTGAAGTGGAATATGAGGAACTGCCGGTTTTGGTTTCTCCGGAGGAGGCCCTGGCCGAGGGCGCAGTGGAGATTCATGAGGGCACCAAGAATATCTGCGGCCAGCATCAATTTGCCCAAGGGGATGTGGAGGCAGGCTTTGCGGCCAGTGACTATGTTTTGGAAGAGGAGTTCCGTACTCCCATTATCACCCACTGTTCCCTGGAAACCCATGTTTCCTTAACCTATCTGGACGAGAATGATCGTTTGGTAGTCATCACATCAACCCAGGTTCCGTTCAACTTGCGCCGGATTATGTCCCAGGCATTGGAGATGAACATGAAACAGATCCGGGTGATCAAGCCTCATGTGGGCGGAGGCTTCGGCGGGAAAGCGGAAGTGGTGCAGGAGCCCTTGAACGCTGTCTTGACCCTGAAAACGGGAAAACCGGTGCTCTTGGAATACACCAGGGAAGAAGAAATGGTGGCCGGTCGCACCCGTCATTCCACCGTAATTAAATTGAAAACCGGCGTCACCAAAGAGGGCCGGATGCTGGCCCAGAGCATGAAGATTATTTCCAATACCGGCGCTTATGCGGGACACGGCCATGCGGTGGTTTATTCCATCGGTTCCCATTTTGCCGTCCATTACCCGGTTCCCCATTTTTCCTTTGAAGGAATAAGCGTTTATACCAATATTCCCGTAGCGTCGGCCATGCGGTCCTACGGCGCTTCCCAATTGAATTTTGCCATGGAAAGCCATATGGACAACCTGGCCCGGAAGCTGAACATGGATCCCCTGGAATTCAGAAGGCTGAATGCCATCAAAGAAGGGGAAAAAGATCCCATGGGTTATTTCGTCAACAACTCCTACGGCCTGGCCGAATGCCTGGCCAAAGGGGAAGAATTGAGTAACTGGAAGACCAAGCGGGAGACTTTCGCCGCAGCCGGGGCCAATCAGAAGAGGAAAAAGGGAATCGGGATGGCCTGCTACTGCTATGAGACGACGGCCTATTGCGGGGCGGAAGAAATGTCCGCAGCCATCATCAGGATGAATGAAGACGGTACTGCAGTCCTGTATCTCGGTTCCGCTGAAATCGGTCAGGGCAACGATACGGTGATGGCCCAAATCGTCGCCGAAGAAGTGGGAATTGGCTTGGAGGACATCCATGTGATCGGGGTGGATACGGATGTTTGTCCTTACGATATCGGGGCCTATGCTTCCAGGCAGCTCTACATGTGCGGTATGGCCGTCAAAAAAGCTGCCGTCAAGTGCCGGGAGATGATTGTGGATTTTGCCGCTCAGCTTTTTGACACTATTCCTGCCAACTTGGAGGTTCGGCAGGGGTGGATCTGTGACAAATTAAGCGGCAACAGGCTGATCACCGTCAAAGAGACCGTCTGGAAAGCCCATTATAACATGGACCGGCCCAGGACCTTTGTGGCCGAAGCCTACCATGGAGCCAAGTGCAATCCTTTAAGCTACGGGGCGGTTTTTGCCGAAGTGGAAGTGGACACGGGTACCGGCAAAGTGGATATCATCAAGCTTTGGTCCATTCACGACTGCGGGAAGGTGGTCAATCCCCAGTTGGCGGAGGGACAGGTCCACGGCGGCGTATTGATGGGCATGGGTTTCGGCCTTTCGGAACAGCTGCTGATTGATCCTCAAACGGGGCGCACTTATAACAATAACTTGTTGGACTATAAAATGGCTACCATGATGGACATCCCGGAGCTGGAGGTAGCTTTTGTGGAAACCAGTGAGCCTTCAGGTGCGTACGGGAACAAGAGTTTGGGGGAACCGCCCTGTATTTCCGTGGCTCCGGCCATCAGGAACGCCGTCTTGAATGCTACAGGCGTTGAGTTTAATGAAGCTCCCTTAACCCCGGAACGGGTCTTACTGAAGCTGAAAAAGGCGGTGAATGGCTGATGTATGGGGTGAAACAGTTATTTGTACCGGCAACGGTCAAAGAAGCCTTAGAGTGGTTGCACCAAAATCCCCAGGCCAAAGTGATTGCCGGCGGCACGGATTTGCTGTTGAAAATGCGTAATCAAGCCATGCGGGAGGTGGTGCTGGTCAGTCTCCACAAGCTCAAGGAACTGGAGGGCATTGAAATATTGCCTGACGGGACTCTCCGGATCGGGGCCATGGTAACTTTCACCCAGGTCAACCGGAGTTCCCTGGTGAGGGAGAAGCTGCCTTTTTTGGCAGAGGCGGCCGTCACCATGGGAGGCCCCCAGATCCAAAATGTGGCCACTATTGGAGGCAATTTATGCAATGGGGCTGTATCCGCCGACAGTGCTCCCTCCCTCTTGGCCCTGGAAGCACGGCTGGTCCTGGAAAACAGGGAAGGTACCAGGGAAGTTTCCCTGGAGGATTTTTACCTGGGTCCCGGTCGGGTGGATTTAAAGGAGGATGAACTGCTGACTGCTATTAAAATTCCCTTACCGAGACACAATAAGTGGGGCGGATATTATTACAAGTACAGCATGCGGAGGGCAATGGACATTTCCACTTTAGGCTGCGCCGTGGTTTGTGCGGTGGAGGCGGGCGGTCAGGTGTCCCAGGCCAGAATCGCTCTGGGAACAGCGGCGCCTACTCCCATCAGGTGCCGGCAGGCGGAAGCTTTGGTTGCCGGCCGGTTTTTAAGCCCGGACCTGTTGATCAGGATCGGGGAGACCGCCGCCGGGGAAGCCAAGCCCAGGAGTTCCTGGCGGGCTTCCAAAGAGTTCAGGCTGGAACTGATTAAGGAATTGACCGCCCGGACTCTGGTGCAAGCCTATCAAAATGCCGGAGGTGAGTACCGGGATGAAAATTGAATGTACTGTAAACGGGCAAAGGGAAATCATTGAGATTGAACCTGGCGAAACCCTGCTGGAAATGCTCAGGAACCGCCTGGGCCTGACGGGGGTGAAGAAAGGCTGTGAGGTAGGGGAATGCGGCGCCTGTACGGTGCTGGTGGAGGATGAGCCTGTTGATTCCTGTCTCTACCTGGCAGCCAGGGTGGACGGGAAGGAAATCCTCACCATCGAGGGGCTGTCCCAAGGGGGAAAATTGAGCAAATTGCAGCAGGCCTTTATTGACGAAGGAGCCGTGCAGTGCGGTTTCTGTACCCCGGGTTTTATTTTATCTGCTCATGCTTTATTAAAACGGCATCCCCAGCCTACAGAGGAGGAGATTAAGCAAGGCTTGGCCGGAAATCTTTGTCGTTGCACCGGTTACCAAAATATTATCCGGGCAGTGCAAAAAGCTTCCAATGAGTAGAAAAAACCGACCCAGAAAGGAGCCCGACCATGGAAAACAAAGCCGTTTTGGAAAGTGGTATTGTCCCGGTATATGACCAGGATGACAAACCCCCATTAAAAGAAGCGATACCTTTAGGTTTGCAGCATGTATTTGCCATGTTCGTAGGAAACATTACCGTGCCCGTGATCGTAGCCGGCGTTCTGGGCATGAGTGTTGGAGAAACAGCCTTTTTTCTCCAGTGCGCTCTTTTTGCAGCAGGAGTAGCTACTTTTATCCAAATTAATAGAATCGGTCCCATTGGCTCCAGATTGCCCATCATCATGGGAACCAGTTTTGCCATTATTGCCCCTTCCATTGCCATCGGAACACAATATGGCATGTCCGCCGTGATGGGAGCTTCTTTAATTGCCGGCCTTGTCCAGGCGGTAGCCGGCTACTTTTTGAAGTACATCAAACATTTATTTGCGCCGGTGGTTACCGGTACAGTCCTGTTGGCCATTGGACTATCCCTGATGCCTACCGGTATTGATTACGCCGCCGGTGGGGTGGGAGCCGCTGACTATGGTTCCATGTCCAACTGGTTCCTGGCAGGGCTGGTACTGTTGGTGATCATTATTTGCAACAACTTCCTGAAGGGGTTTATCAGGATGGCCGCCATTCTGATCGGTCTCATTGTGGGCTACCTGGTGGCTATTCCCATGGGTAAAGTGGACTTTTCCGCCATTGCTGAAGCCGGTTGGTTCTCCTTACCCACACCCTTTTATTTCGGTTTTTCATTTGAATGGTCATCAATTGCCCTGATGAGTATTGTCCTGTTGGCAGTGATGGTGGAAACCATCGGTAACGTGACAGGGATTACTGTCGGAGGGGCAGGCAGGGAACCCTCTGAGGAAGAATTGTCCGGCGGAGTAGTGGCTGACGGTTTGGCCACCAGCGTGGCAACCTTGTTCAACGCTTTACCTAATACCTGTTATAGCCAGAACGTCGGTGTGGTCTCCTTTACCGGGGTCATGAGCCGTTGGGTGGTGGCTATTGCCGGGATCATCCTTCTTATCGCCGGCCTGTTTCCTAAGATTGGTGCCGTTATTGCGGTGATGCCTGCCAGTGTGCTGGGGGGAGCGGCCATTGTCATGTTTGCCATGATTGCCACGGCTGGGATCTCTTTGTTGAGCCAAACGGGTCTTGACCGGAGAAGCCTGTTTATCATTGCTGTGGCCCTGGGGTTAGGTTTTGGGGTTGGTTTAAGACCTGATTCCCTGCAGCAGTTTCCGGAATCCGTCAGTTTAATTTTCGGCGGTTCCGGTATCGTGTTAACAGCCCTCACTGCTTTAATTTTGAATGTTGTCTTACCGAAAGAAGAAGCCGAATAATCCGAGGGGCATGGTAAGCACCTGTTTACCATGCCCTTAGCTGTGGATGGTAGAAAAATACAGCTTTGCTGCAAAGGTTAGGAGGGATAGTGAGTGTACTTGCAGATTTTGCAAAATTGTCTGGTGCTGGCAGGAGGACTGCTCTTTTGGAGCAGCAAATGGATGGGAATGGTGCTCATCGCTTTGGGGTTAGGATTGCTGGTCTATGTACATATACAAAGGAAAAATGTTCAAAACCGGGAACTGGAACAAATAATTGATGTGGCCAAGGGCAATTCCGATAAGTTACAAGAAGTACAGGACGAAAGAATCCGGGAATTGGGCCGGTTTGTCATCGATTCCAATAAAAAAATGTTGTCTTCTTCCTGTGAAGTATTGAGAACCAATCATCAATTGCTGGCTTCCTTTGAAGAATTGCGGCTTTCTTCCCAGGCAGTCAGTGAAACCATCAGCAGCGTGGCGGAAGACATGAGCCTGCAGCAGCAAAAGGTGGAGGCAATGTCCAAAGCTTTGGGGACAACCCAACAAGCCGTGGAGGAACAGAACGCCACCGTCCAACAGGCAGTACGGGTTACCGATGGGGCTATCAATGAAGTGCAGGAATGTGAAAAGGCAGCAGCTGATTTGAAGGGTCAAATGAGTCAGATTAATCAGGCGGTTACCGATTTGGTGGATATTTCTTCAGGGTTAAAGAGCAAGACCGTAGGAATTGCTACGATCCTGGAAACCATTACCAATATTGCCGACCAGACCAATTTGCTGGCCCTGAACGCAGCTATTGAAAGCGCCCGGGCAGGAGAGAGCGGCCGTGGCTTTGCCGTAGTGGCTGAGGAAGTCAGAAAGCTGGCGGAGGAATCGAGAAAATCCGCTGACGGAATTATAGAAGTGGTCAGTCAAATCCAGGCGGATATCAATTTATCCCTGGAAAAAATGCAGGAAGTGTACCGGAGCATTATCCAGGGCAATGAGGTAGCGGCACAATCCGGCGATACTTTGAAAACGGTAGGGGATACTATTCATCGCCTGGCAGCAGCATTTCATTCCATCTATGAGACTAACCAGGAAGTCAACAAGAGCAATCAGGCAGTGATGGAGATGATCAATCCCCTGGCAGAGATTGCCAGCCAGACTGCGGCAGCCAGCCAGGAGATTGCCGCGGCAGCCGAGGAGGAGACGGCAACCCTGGAGAATGTCTACAGTTTAGTGGAGCAAATTCAAAAAGAAAATGAAAGTTTGCAGCAGCTAATCGGGGACCGGGCGGTGGATGAACAGATGATTACCCTGGGTAAAAGGCTCCTGGAAATAGACCAGGAAAAAGAAATCAACCAGTTCAATGTTGAAGATGTAGCCCGGGAGCTGGGGGTAGATCTGGTCAGTATTACCGATGAGCAGGGAAATGTGGTTTATTCAACCGTGAAAAAGGATATCGGCTTGAATATTCCCTCCATCGGGCCCTTATACCAGGGGCTGCTGGAGCGGACTAAAGAATACGCCATCACCCCCATCAAGAAGGAAGAGGGGGGCCAGGATTTCTGGAAATATGCCTGTTTTCCCAGGCAGAAAAAGAGAGGAATAGTGATGGTGGCTTTTAATATGAATACCCTGTTAAGTTAAAAAATCTTTGCCGGGAATCCATGAAGGTCAGTCATCGTTCTTCAAAAGCAGGCACTGAACAACCTGTTTGGAAGACCGATGACTGAGCTTGATTCCACCCCTTAATTTCTTTGCATTTGTTTCGCTAAAAAGGTGGCAGCGGTGTTAGCCAGGTTGACTTCAATCTGAGACATTTTGGTTTCCTCTTTCTTGGGAGCGAGGCACACGCTGCCGATAATCCGGTCTGTTATAATGGGAGCTACCACAACTGAACTGAATTCTTTGCCGTTTTGGGTAAGGGAACCGCTGGTAATAGTGGGTTGGCCCTGTTGAATAGCTTCTGCTATGTTTCCTAATCGTTGCCCGGCAAATTCTCGTTTGGGACCTCCGGCGACAGCGATGATGGTGTCTTCTTCAGCAATGACTGCAATTACCCCCAAAGTTTCAGCCAGTACATCCACATATTCCTGAGCATACAAGCTCAAATCATTAATAGGGATGTACTTCTTCAGAATCACTTCCCCGTCACGATCCGTAAAGATTTCCAGCGGTTCTCCTTCCCGAATCCGGAGGGTTCTCCTGATCTCCTTGGGTATTACTACGCGGCCTAAATCATCGATTCTTCGTACAACTCCTGTTGCTTTCATTATTTGCATGTCACCCCTTTAGCCGATAGTTTCCCCGTTCTCAGGTTAACTATGTAACAGCTAAAGGGGGCCGGAGCTAGTAAATGTTGTTAATCATCTCTAACGATGATTACCGGGGTGCCGATCCTGACCAGCCGGAACACTTCTTCCACATCATGATTATACATTCGAATACAACCATTGGACACCGCCTTACCGATGGACCAGGGTTGGGTAGTGCCGTGGATTCCATAAGGGCCGTCATGACTGGGAATGGACAGTTCCAGCCAGCGGCTGCCCAGGATGCCTCCTGGGTTAATTATTTTCCGGGTAATATAATAATATCCTTCCGGGGTGGGTGTTTGCGGTTTGCCGATAGCCACCGGATAGACGCCGTAAACCCCTTTCCGGTCAAACAGTTTCAAACGTCGTAGGGAAAGATTGACTTCAATTTTCATGATGACCCTCCTTTCATTGCCATTTTATGCTGGGAACAAAAAGAGGTCCTGGCCCGGGTGCGGAATAACAATTGATATTAATAAAATAATAAAAAAAAGGAGGTGAAACAGCTAAATGGCTCGAAAAAAACAAAAGACGACAAAAAACAACACTGCTGACAAAGATTTCAACTATGAGTTTGCTACCGGAATGGGTTTGGCTACGGAAACGGCGGGTTCCAGCGCCGCGGTAACCAAAAGGGACAGGGAGAAATCAACCGGAACCAAAAACCGGTAACCGGCATAAAAGTATTTCGGGTTTCAGGATGGGCCCCTGAAACCCGGGTTTCCATTTCTAAGTATGTATAACCTCTATTGACAATTTTTTAATGACAGTTAACATATTAAATAGGGGTAACTTTCCTTAATAGTGCATACTTGGCGAGCAGACCTGCTGCAAGTGTTTTTGGATTGGGGAAGGGTGGTGATTTGTAAATAAAAGCAGGCTTGTCAGGGCAGAATTGTACAAAGCAAACCAGGAGGTGTAGCCAATGACGGAGTTGAAAAGGACGCCTTTATATGATGCACATGTGGAACTGGGTGCCAAAATGGTGGATTTTGGCGGATGGGAGATGCCTGTCCAGTACAGTGGTATTGTGAAAGAGCACCATGCTGTTCGTAATGCGGCAGGACTGTTTGACGTGAGCCATATGGGTGAATTCGTAATTAAGGGCCCGGATGCCTTAAAGGCAATCCAATACTTATTGACGGCTGATTTTTCTCACCAACAAGTAGGCCAGTGTATGTACGCCATGATGTGCTATCCCAGTGGCGGGGTGGTCGATGATTTAATTGTTTACAAGACCGGCGACGACGAGTATATGCTGGTGGTCAATGCAGGCAACATTGAAAAGGATTGGGCGTGGATTCAAGACCACATCAAGGACTTTAACGTGGAAGTAAAAGATATTTCCGACCGGACGGGGGAAGTGGCCCTGCAAGGTCCAAAGGCCTTGGAAGTGCTGCAGCAATTAACTGATGTTAATCTTGACGGGATAAAGCCCTATTGGTTTACCAGAGGAGATGTTGCCGGTAAACCCTGCTTGATTTCCCGGACAGGATATACCGGGGAAGACGGCTTTGAAGTTTACTGCGATGCAGGGGATACTCGCCTGATCTGGGACCGTATTTTGGAGGCAGGCAAAGGCATTGTGGAACCGGCAGGATTGGGAGCCCGGGACTCTTTACGCTTCGAAGCTAAGATGCCTTTGTACGGCCATGAACTGGATGAGAATATTACTCCCCTGGAAGCCTTGCTGGGGAAATTTGTCGCCTTGGATAAAGAGGAGGATTTTATCGGCAAAGCAGCTTTATTGAAACAGAAGCAGGAGGGAGTGCCTAGGAAAGTAAGGGGCCTGGAAATGATTGGCCGGGGGATTGCCAGAGCCGGATACCCGGTCAAGAAAGACGGTCAGGTCATAGGGCATATTACTTCCGGTATGCCTGCGCCAACAGTGGGGAAAAACCTCGGCATGGCACTGATTAAGAGCGAATTTGCTGAAATTGGCACTGAAGTAGATGTGGAAATCAGAGGTAAGGATGTAAAAGCGGTAATTATTAAACCACCATTTCTTCAAAAGGGGGCAAAATAAATGAGTTTTCCAAATGAATTAAAGTATTCCAAGGATCATGAGTGGGTAAGGGTAGAAGGAAACAAAGCTGTGATCGGGATTACCTCCCATGCTGCCGAAGCGTTAGGCGATGTGGTGTTTGTGGAACTGCCTGAAGTGGATGACAGTGTTACTGCCGGCGAGGCTTTTGGCTCCGTGGAGTCGGTGAAAGCGGTCTCTGATGTTTTCAGCCCGGTCTCAGGCACTGTGGTGGCTGTTAATGAAGCATTGTTGGATTCTCCTGAACTGATTAACAGCGATCCTTACGGGGAAGGCTGGATGATTGAAGTGGAAATGGAAGATGCATCTCAACTGGAGGAATTGTTGTCAGCCAGTGACTACGAAGCCTTTCTTAAGGAGGAGTAATCAGTAATGAATTATGTCCCGCATACGGAGCAAGATCAGCAGGCAATGCTCAAGTCCGTTGGCAAAAACTCCATTGAGGAGCTGTATCATGATATTCCTGCTGATTTAAAGCTAAAGCGAGATCTCCAAGTATCCGGCGGGTTATCGGAAATTGAACTTAGACGCCTGTTAAAAGGTCTTGCAGATAAAAACCAGCACCTGGATGAGTGCGGCAGCTTCCTGGGTGCCGGCGCCTACGATCATTACATTCCAGCATTCATCGACCAACTGCTCCTCAGGTCTGAGTTCTACACTGCTTACACTCCATACCAGCCGGAAATCAGTCAAGGTACTTTACAAAACATTTATGAATATCAAACCATGATCTGCGAGCTGACAGGCATGGACGTTTCCAATGCTTCCATGTACGACGGGGCCAGTGCTCTGGCAGAGGCAGCCGTCATGGCCTGTGAGCAGACCAGGCGTAAGGAATTTGTCATTTCCGATGCTGTTCACCCGGAATACCGGGAGACAGTTCAAACCTATACGGAATCCCAGAATTTAACCGGTAAACCGGTGGCTTTCAAAGACGGGGTAACTGATCTGGAACAGGTTAAGGCGTTGGTAAATGACAAGACTGCCGCCGTAATTGTCCAATATCCAAACTTCTTCGGCAATATCGAAGACCTTAAAGGGCTGGCGGAAATTGCCCATGCCCAAAAGGCCCTGTTGGTAGTGGCCGTGGCGGATCCTGTTTCTTTGGGTATTTTGGAATCCCCCGGGGCCCTGGGTGCCGATATTGTGGTGGGTGAAGGACAGAGCTTTGGTAACCCCGTCAGCTTTGGGGGTCCCCATATCGGTTTCTTTGCTGCCAGGGAAAAATACGTGCGCCGGATGCCCGGACGGATTGTAGGGGCTACCGTTGACAGCAACGGGCAGAGAGCTTTTGTACTGACGCTGCAGGCACGGGAACAGCATATCAGAAGGGAAAAAGCTACCTCCAACATCTGTTCCAACCAGGCCTTGAATGCCCTGGCCGTAAATATGGCCCTATCCGCCATCGGGAAGCAGGGGCTGCAGGAGATGGCAAGGCAATGCTTGCAAAAAGCCCATTACGCCTTTAACCGGCTGACTGCTCTGCCGGGGGTGGAAGCAGCTTTTCCGGGCAAGCCCTTCTTTAAGGAATTTGTCATTAAACTTCCCCAAGACCCGGAACGGGTTAATGAAGCCCTGTTTAAGGAAAAGATTATCCCGGGGTTGCCGTTGAAGCGTTTTTATCCTGAATTGGGGAACGCTTTGTTGGTATGTGTTACCGAATTAAGGACCAAAGCAGAAATCGATTTGCTTGCGGAAAGATTGGGGGGACTGAAATAAATGCCGGAGAAACTGATCTTCGAAAAAAGCGTACCTGGTAGACGTGCCGTTGTCTTTCCGGAACTGGATGTCCCTGCCCTCGATTTGGACAGTCTGATTCCCAAGGAACTGCAACGAAAGGAACCGGCCAAGTTGCCGGAAGTGAGCGAAAACGAAGTGGTTCGTCACTTTACCCGGCTGTCCCAGATGAATTTCGGTGTCGATACCGGGTTTTATCCCTTGGGTTCCTGTACCATGAAATACAACCCGAAAATCAATGAAGAAACCAGCCGGTTGCCCGGCTTTGCCCGGCTCCATCCCTACCAGCCGGAGGATACGGTCCAGGGTGCTTTGCAGCTAATGTATGAGACCACCGTTGATTTGTCTGAAATAGCCGGTATGGACTTCGGTACCTTACAGCCGGCGGCCGGTGCCCACGGTGAGTTAACGGGTATGATGATCATCAGGGCTTATCATCAAAGCCGCGGTGATGTGAAGCGGACCAAAGTGATTGTCCCTGATTCCGCCCATGGTACCAACCCGGCAACGGCAGCCCTGTGCGGGTTTAAGATCGTGGAGATTAAATCCATGCCCAACGGGGAAGTGGATGTGGAAGCATTGAGAAAGGCCGTGGACGACGAAACGGCCGGCTTGATGCTCACTAACCCCAATACGGTGGGTGTTTTCGATCCCAATATCCAGGAGATTGCTCGGATTGTTCATGATGCCGGGGGACTGTTGTATTACGACGGTGCCAATATGAACGCCATCATGGGCTATGCCCGTCCCGGGGATATGGGCTTTGATGTCATCCATTTCAACTTGCACAAGACTTTCTCCACTCCTCACGGTGGCGGCGGTCCCGGTGCCTGTTATGTAGGGGTCAAGGACTTCCTGGTACCCTTCCTGCCCAAACCGGTGGTGCAGTTTGATGAGGACCAGAATCGTTATTACTTAGACTACGATCGTCCCCAGTCCATTGGCCGGGTGAAGGCTTTCTACGGCAACTTCGGCGTGGTGGTGAAAACTTACACTTATCTGCGGGCAATGGGCGGAGAAGGCTTGAAGAGGGCCAGCGGCAATGCGGTCTTGAATGCCAACTACCTCTTGAGTCTTTTGAAGGACCATTATCATGTGGCCTTCGATCGCACCTGCATGCATGAGTTCATCATCACTCCCAAGAACTTGAAAGATACAGGTGTCCGTACCTTGGATATTGCCAAGAGGCTGTTGGATTATGGCTACCATCCTCCCACTATTTATTTCCCCTTGATTGTGGATGAAGCCATGATGATTGAACCGACGGAGACGGAGACCAAAGAAACTTTGGACAGTTTTGCCGAAGCGATGATCAATATTGCCAAGGAAGCGAGGGAGAATCCGGAACTGGTAACCGGTGCGCCCCGCAAGACCATTGTCGGTCGTCTGGACGAAGTAAGGGCCGCCCGCCAGCCCAACCTGCGCTACACCGAATAGGATCAACAGAAACCCTGCCTGTGTGCAGGGTTTTCTTTCTATTATTCAAAGGATGTGAGTAGAATTTCTTGAATGGGGCATTCCTAAGGATAAAAACCGAGGAGGAATGTCCATGGATTTGCGAGTGCCGGTGGGCAGCCCCATCAGCCGGGTTAAATGCGTGGTGGCTTCTTGCCGTTACAATGACAAGGGCAAAAATTGTGTGGCTGAAAGTATTGAAATTCAATACCCCCAGGCCAAGAACACCCAGGAAACCGATTGTGCCACTTTTAGACCCAAGAAGGAAGGATAGACTTTGCCTTTAAGAAGGACGCTTTATTTGTCCTTCGTTTTTTTTGGGGCTAAATCAATGGCCGGTTGCCGGGAAAGTTGTTGTCTGTTTCCCCGGAACAGTTTTTCAAAGGCCGGTTGCCTTAAGGTTACAGAAAAGATAGAACTTTATGCTAAGATGGGTTTGGAGGTGAAATCATGGCTTTCAGGATCTTGTTAGTCGAAGATGATGCGGAATTAACTGACATTATTACCGACTACTTTAGCGAAAAAAGCGGCAGTACTCTACAGATCACAGCAGCCAGGACCGGCGGGGAAGGGCTGGAAAAATGGTTTGAGGAGGAGGCTGACCTGGTGCTCCTGGATGTGATGCTCCCGGAGGTTGACGGGTTTAGTATTTGCAGGGAGCTAAGGAAGAACAGTGACGTTCCCATTATCTTCTTAACGGCGAGGCATGACGAAAGGGACAGGCGGTACGGCTACAACTTGGGTTGCGATGACTATGTAGCCAAGCCTTTTTCCCTGGCGGAGCTTTTTGCCAAGGTTATGGCTTTGCTCAAACGCACCAAAGGGATGGTGCGAAATGAAACTGTTACCGTAGGCAGGATCAGCATCAATCCATTCCGTTATACGGTTTTTGTGGACGATGAAGAAGTAACATTAACGCCAACTCAATTTGCCATTTTGAAAATATTGATGGAGAATCCCGGCAGTGTGGTGAACCGGGAAAGCCTGATCATGCGCATCTGGGGCTATGATTTTGCAGGCAATGAACGGGTTCTGGACAATCACATCAAGAAACTCCGCCGCTCCTTAGGGGCAGCCGCCGTACAAATAAAAACCGTCTTCCGGCAAGGGTACAAACTGGAGGGTTAGCCATTGAAGGACAATAAGGTAAAAAGGGCCATCTACCTGCGCATTTTTACCGGCCTGTTTGCCATCTATTTGCTGCTGATGGCAGGGTTCAGCATCTACCTGATTGAACAAACAAAGAAAGTGGAGAGTTTGGATTTTCGCGCCGCTGCCATACAACATAAAGATACTGTCGAAATGGTTTTGCAGGATTATCTTGACAGTCACAACCGGGTGAACGATATTGTCAATTTCCGAAGGGACCTGGCTTTCAGGTCACATTCGTTTACTTTCGGCGGAAGAGAACTGGCCTTGTACACCGGCGATTATCACCTGGTTTACCATACCAATTATTACTGGGTCTGTGAATTTGTAGAATATACTGACGGAAGCAGGTATTACAGTGGGCGGGCCTACCTAAATCCCCGGGATTGGTTCAGTGAGCAGGAAGTAGCAGAGTTGGAGGGGTATTTGTCTAAACATTTTCTGACTGGTACCTTAAAGCCAGTACAAGCAGGGGATCTGGCCGGTTATTCGGTTGACTTGGATGGATTTTGGCTGCATCAGGAAATGATTATTCCTCGAAACATAGTGGTTACACCTGTGTATGCGGAGAGATTGGATGAAGAGAAAAACCTGATACCAGGTAAATGGGAAGAGAAAGAGCGGGTTGTCTATGTGGCCAAAGCCGGAAATCCCCGGGACTTGCCCTATTTTGAGCGGGGCAGCATTAATGCTTTTATTTTTTGGCACAAGGCTCAACTGAATAAGGAAAAACAGGTAATGCTCCGGAATGTGGTCCTAGACCAGGAGAAGCTGAAACAAGCTATTGAACAACTTAAAAAGAGTATTGAAAAATGGGGAGGAAATCAGGTTTTATCAGAAAGAACAAGATTTCTAAATTATCAATATTATATGGTGCTCCCATACCAGAAAGGTATTACAGTGTTGCCGGATGACAGCTTCTACAGTGATTTCTGGACGGTGATGGCCGGGGAAGTGGATTTATGGGAGAAAAATGCAGGGACCCTGGCTTTTGTCTGGCTCAGTTGTTTTTTGGCCTTTTTGGTGGTAGCCTTGATCCTGGCGAACCAGACTTACCGCACCTATCAAAAGGGGAAGGAACTGGAACGGCACCGGAGGGAACTGACTTATGCCTTGGCTCACGACCTGAAAACGCCTTTAAGCATCATCTCCGGATATGCCCAAAACCTTATGGAAAATGTACGGACGGAGAAAAGGGAGCATTATGCGGTTGGGATTCGGGAAAAGGTAGAACAGATGGATGGGATCATCCGGGAAATGCTGGACCTGTTCAGGCTGGAAGCAGCGGTCCGGCCAGTTGTAGATCAGGAAGCAGCACTTGGGGCAATCTGCCGGGAGGTAATTGGCCGGTACGAGGAACTATGCAGGGAACGCTCCATTGAGGTGCTGCTGGAAGGTGATCAAATCATCAAGGCGGATCCTGCCTTAATCAAAAGGGTTATTGACAACTTTTTTGTCAACGCCCTTGCGCATACTCCCAATAAGGGAAGAATCAGAATCTGCATCTGGGGTGACACCCTGGAGTTTTTCAACCGCGGCAGCCATATTCCGGAGGAGAAGCTGGACGAAATCTGGCAGCCCTACCGGAAAGCCGATGAATCCCGGAGCACCACCAAGGGCACCGGTCTCGGCCTGGCCATCGCCTCTCGGATTTTGGAAGCACATGAATTTTCCTATGGTGCCAGGAACAGTGAGGATGGGGTCATCTTTTGGTTTAGATTTGCGTAGTTAATTTAACTGCTCCCCTTTCTTTTTCAGCCAAAAGTAATGGAGTTCTTCATCGATTAAATGCTCCCAAAACATGTCTCTCAGTTCGAAATCCTTAATCTGAGCGATGTGCTGACGATAGTCGGCCATCGCTTTTTCTTCGGCGGCGGCACCTGCCCTTAGTAGAGGGCCCAAGCCGGTTAAGCCCTGGACGGCGCTGACGGTGGAGCCAAAGATCTTCAGTCCCCCATCGGTTAATGCGTTTTTCAGGTTACTGATGGCCTCCTCCGGAGCGGGAAATAGGCTCTTAAGTTTGTTCTCAATTGCCTTTACATGGTCACTTTCAATTTTGGCCAGTCTTTGCAACCCATAAAACAATTCCTCATTAGGGGCTTTGGCGGCCAGGGCGGAATAAAGAGTAACCTGGCTTTCTTCCAGTAACAGCATTTTATTTAATATTTCCTGAATGGCATTAGGGTCCATAACATCGCCTTCCGATGGCAGTATTTGCAATTAGTATGGCTTATTTCAAAGAACTTATTTAAGTTGTTTTGGTTCTGGTTATGGTTTCCTGAAGGGAAATTAGGTCTACAAGGCGAATTCACAGGAAAGGTAATTCTATGGGAGCAATGTACATGGACAAGGAATGGGATCAGAGGGCCTGCTGGAAACAGTGGGTAGCAGAAGAACAGACAAGCCTCTATTCTTTGGCTTTTTTCTTGACCGGGGACAGGTCTGCGGCTACGGCCCTGACCGGTCAGGCAGTTGCTTCAGCGTACCGGTCTTACCGGCTTTTTTCCAAGGCATTGTTTCTGGAAACAGTAGCCGGCAATATCTGCCGGTTGTCTGAGAACCGGTTATGTTTACGGGATTTTTCCAATAAAGAGACAGATTTTATCTTGAAGTGTATGCACCAATTGGAAGGGGAACTAAGATTGGTCGTCCTGTATCACTGCCTGCTGAAATTTGATCGTTCTGCTTTGGCGATGAAATTGGAGTGGCCCCGGGAGAAGCTGGATGCCAAGTTAAACCAAGCATTGGCAAAACTGCAAGAAAGCTTCCTGGCCCAGGGCCTGAGTGATCTAAACTGATTTCTTGCTCAGGCATCATGTCTGGGGTTTTCCGATACCATCATGATGGCCTTGGTCAGGGCAGCATAGACATCGGCCCGGTATTGGATTTCCAGGGTGTTCAGCTTGGTATAGATTTCCCCTTGTTCCCTGGCTACATAGCGAGGCGGCAGTTGATTCAACGCAATGGCTACCACATCATGCTTGCAAATGGGACAATCACATGCCTCTGGATACTTGGCCAATACGTTGGGCAAAAAGCTCCAGACTACGTCCTCCATGTAGTTCTTGACAAAACATTTTGTTTCAGGCAAGGCCGGCACCCCCTTTTGTTATGGGCTGTTCTTAGAATTTCGCTGTGCAATTGTTAAATCCTGCTTAGATTACCTGCGCCATTTACTGCTGTAGGCAAAAATGATAGAATAAAACAAGAAATCGTCGGACGAGGAGTGGTATCGTGCGATTCATCGGACGCCTGGGAGTCGTAATATTGTTTTTGGTATTGTCGTTGCTTTATTTGGACTGGATGAGGGAATGGGAAGCTCTTTACACAGCCGGTGAAGCCGGGTGGCTTGGAAAATATATCATTGCCAATTTGTTCTTGGTGGTGGGTGCTTTTTTGCTGGAAGTACCCCGTCTTTTGTCTTCCAGGGGACGAATCGTACTGGAATGGACCACCCTGCTGGCTTTCTTGCTACCGGGTTTGTTTCTGGTTCTTAATCCTTTTTGGGTCCAATGGGGAATACAGGTATCGGAGTCTATGTCTTACCATCTGAATGAATTGCGCCTGGTAGGCAGTTTGCTGGTTGGTTTGGGGATTGGCAAGAGCCTGGTTTTTACAGCCTTTGAATACTTTGGTCATCGCTCCTGGTAAGTCTGCCAGGGGCTTTTCTGAGAGGAGATAAAAGTATAGAACAGGCATACCAGGCAAAAATATATATACCTGGGAAGTTTTAGGAGGATTTTAACACCGGAGGGGAGAATGAGTTTTTGACTGGTATTTCACTAACTGCTTACGGTAAAATAAACCTGTCTTTAGATGTTTTGCACCTGCGTGCCGACGGTTATCATGAGCTGGCTACGGTGATGCAATCAGTTGCCCTGGGGGACAGCCTTACTTTTCGGGTGAATGACACAGGGACCGTTAATTTGGAGTGCAATAAGCCTGAGTTGGCTAACAGGGATAACCTGGTGGTCAAAGGGGCCCAATTGCTCCGGGAAAGGTTCTGTCCTAAACAGGGTGTGGATATCCATTTGGAAAAGAGAATCCCTGTGGCAGCAGGTCTGGGGGGAGGTTCCAGTGATGCTGCGGCGACCCTGAAAGCTCTTAATCATTTGTGGGGGCTGGGTTTATCAACTTCCTCCCTGGTTGCCATCGGGGCGGAACTGGGCGCTGACGTACCTTTTTGTCTGGTAGGCGGCACTGTTTTGGCCCAGGGCATTGGGGACAAGCTGACTTTGCTAAAACCTGCACCTACATTGTGGTTGGTATTGGTGAAACCTCCCGGTGGCCTGAGGGCAGGGGAGGTATATCAGTGCTGGGATGCCGGGAAGTGGGAGAGCAATCATTATACCCCCGGGGTGCTGGCCGCCCTGGAAGGGGGGGCCCCTCCCTACCGGTTGCTCCAAAAGGTGGGCAATGATTTGGAAAGGGCGGTAAAGTCCTTGTTGCCGGAAGCGGAGGAGATTGAACAGGATTTGTTGCAAGGCGGGGCCTTAAAGGCCATGGTCAGCGGCAGCGGTCCTACGATCATCGGTTTTGTTGCCGATGAGGAACAGGCAATAAAGTTGGCAAACAGTTTAAGCAATAAATATCCGGAGGTTCATGTGACCCATACTATTTAGGCATGAGGAGGGACTTCATGGGCAGGAGGCTGTTACCGGTACAATTGGAGAGTTATAAACCTTTAAGGGATCTTGTTTTTGAGACCATGCGGGAAGCCATCATTAACGGTGATCTGGCTCCCGGGGAAAGATTGATGGAAGCGCAACTGGCAGAAGAAATGGGCGTTTCCCGTACCCCGGTCAGGGAGGCCATCAGAAAACTGGAACTGGAAGGCTTGGTGGCCATGGTCCCCCGGAAAGGGGCCTATGTAGCCGATTACTCCATCAAAGATATTACTGATGTGTTTGAAATTCGTGCCGCGCTGGAATCCCTGGCGGCCGGGTTGGCTTGTGAACGGATTACCGATCAGGAGTTGGAGGAACTGCAGGTACTGGTGGTGCGAGTAAGAGATACTATTGAGGACAATGATTTGGAGGCGCTGGTCGGTATCGATACGGAATTTCATGATCGTATTTATAGGGCCAGCCGCAACAGCCGCCTGGAGCAAATGATTTCCAATTTGCGGGAACAAATTCAGCGGTTTCGGTCCACCTCTTTAGCTTCACCGGGCAGGATCAAAGATACCTTGGAAGAACATAAGGGCATTGTGGATGCCATTGCTGATCGGAATATTGCTTTAGCCCAAAAATTGGCGGCAAAGCATGTGGAAAATGCGGAAGATATTTTCCTGGCACATTTTTCTCAGAAGAAAAACCAAGCTGAGTAGAGGTGAGGCAAATTGAGTATTGATGCCATCGTTCTTGCAGGCAGCTCTCAAAAAGGAAACAACTGGGCTTTGATGCCCATCGGTCAAAAAATGATGGTCCAGTATGTAATTAACGCCCTGAAGGGAGCATCGTCAATCAATAAAATCGCTGTCGTGGGACCGGTGGAGGAACTGGCGCCTATTTACCGGCAGGATCCCAATGTGGTGTTGGCCGAACAGGGAGAAAGTCAGATTGACAGTTTGTTGAACGGCGTAAAGGCATTGCAGCCTGGCAATGACCGTCAAGTCCTGGTGGCTACCAGCGATATTCCTTTGTTGAGCAGTGAAGCGGTGGAGGATTTTCTCCGGCAGTGCTCCCAGAGGGACGGCGATTTATTCTACTCTATCGTGCCCAAGGAAATCAATGAACAGCGGTATCCCGGCGTGAAAAGAACCTATGTGCATCTTAAAGACGGCGTCTTTACCGGAGGCAATTTGTTCCTGGCTAAGGTCTCCATCATTGAACCTTGCGCCGCCAAAGCGGAAAAACTGGTTAGTCTTAGAAAAAGCCCCTTGGCTTTGAGCAGGTTAATTGGGCCCTTATTTATTATTAAATTCCTGCTCCATCGTTTGCCCCTGAAGGAAGTAGAAACCAAATTTTCCCGGCTGTTGGGGATCAGGGGTTACGGTATCATCTCCAATTATCCCGAAGTGGGCATCGATGTTGATAAGCCCAGCGATTTGGAATTGGTGCGGCGCGTTTTGGCCGTATAAGCCCTCATCATTCAAAAGGGCGCTTTTTTTGCCGGTATTTCCGGAAAAACCTGAATGATACCGGAAAAATTGAGAATAATATTCGCTGTTCAAGGCGGCGGAGGTGAAATTTTGAGAAGAAGTGAACGCATTGCCATCATGGCCAAGTGCCTGAACGATTACCCAGGCCGGCTCTTTTCGCTGAGTTATTTCGTAGAACTTTTGGGTGTGGCCAAATCCACGGTCAGCGAAGATCTTACCATTATTAAAGAGGCTTGGCAGGCTCAGGAGCTGGGGGAATTGAAGACCGTGGCGGGAGCCGGCGGTGGGGTCAGATATGTGCCCGGGTTACCGGGTGCAGTCAAAGACAGTTTACTGGAAGATTTGGCCCGGCAGTTGGAAGAACCGGATCGGATCCTACCCGGTGGATTTCTTTATATGTCCGACATCATTGGGGATCCGGTGATTATTGACCGGCTGGGGCAGATTTTAGCCGGCCTGTTTATAGACTCTCAAGCGGATCATGTGGTGACGGTGGCCACGAAAGGGATACCCTTGGCTTTGGCTACAGCCAGAGCTCTAAATTTGACTACGGTGATCATCCGGAATGACAGCAAAGTTACCGAGGGTTCCAGTGTGAGCCTGAATTATTTAACCGGTTCCCGAACTATTCGCACCATGTCCCTGTCAAGGCGTGCTCTCAAAGAGGGTGCCCGTGTGCTGTTTGTTGATGATTTCATGAAGGCAGGCAGTACCGCCCAGGGGGTAGTGAAACTGATGGAAGAATTCGGGGCGGAAGTAGTGGGAGCCGGGTTTTTAGTGGCGACAGCGGAGCCCCGGGAAAAGCTGATTGAGGACTATCATGCCCTCTTGACCCTGGAAAAGGTGGATGAAGCCCGTGGGAAAGTAGTAATCAAACCTTTTAAAGCAATCCCGTAATTGGAAATAGCCAATTGCGGGATTTTTATGTATAGAACATGAAAAAATTGTTAAAATTATCTAATGAATAGCAGGAATTTCATGCCAAGGGTAGAATTAATGCACAACTCAGGGTTTTCCTTATGACAGAAGGGTGGTGAGCAGGTGAACATTACCGACGTTCAAGTCAGAAAAATTAACCAGGAAGGTAAGATGAAGGCGATCGTATCGGTAACTTTTGATGATGCTTTTGTAGTCCATGATGTAAAAGTGGTGGAGGGACAAAACGGTCTTTTTGTAGCCATGCCCAGTAGGCGGACGCCGGACGGGGAATTCAGGGATATTGCCCATCCCATTTCCCAGGCTGCCAGAAGTGTAATTCAAGATGCAGTATTGAGAGCATATATGGCCTATAAAGAAGCAATTTAACATGGGGAGCGCAAGCTCCTTTTTGTTTTTTGGCTCTGTCCTTGTCAAAAAAAAATTTACAGTGTAAGCTATAAAGGGGGCTTTTAGTAGGAAAGGAAGGGTCACTAAATGGCAAAAACGGCAGCTGTCATTTTGGCAGCGGGTAAAGGTACCCGGATGCATTCCCGGCGACCCAAAGTGCTTCATGCGATAGCCGGCAAAGCGTTAGTACAACATGTGGTGGATGAGGTTCAGGCGGCAGGTGTTGATCAGGTCGTTCTCGTCATCGGTCATGGTGGAGAAGAAGTAAAAAAGACTTTGGGAGACGGGTTTACCTATGCATGGCAGAAGGAGCAGCTGGGGACAGGCCATGCGGTGATGCAGGCCATGGCTCATCTGGACCCTGAGGTGGAACGGGTAGTAGTTTTATCAGGAGATGTGCCTCTTTTGCGTGGTGATACGGTAAAACAATTGTTGGACCGGTTTGCCCAAGCCCAAGCAAAAGGGGCGGTGCTGACCGCTTATGTTGATGATCCCAGCGGTTATGGCCGTATTGTCAGGGATGCAGGCAACAAGGTCGTGCAGATTGTAGAACACCGGGATGCCTCGCCGGATCAATTAACCATCCGGGAAATTAACAGCGGTACCTATTGTTTCGACAAAACAGTCCTGGAAGAAGCTTTGCGAGAATTGAAACCGGACAATGTCCAGGGGGAATACTATTTAACTGATGTAATCCAACAGATGGGGAGACGGGGTTTAACGGTTATTGCCTTTCCGGTGGAGGATCCCCTGGAGATCATGGGAATTAACAACCGGGCTCAACTGGCGGCGGCAGAGGCCGTCTTTAGAGACCGCATCAATCAGCGTCTCATGCTGTCAGGAGTTACCCTGATTGACCCCCAAACCACTTATATTGATGCCCAGGTCCGGATCGGTTCTGATACGATCATTTATCCCTTTACCATATTAAGGGGAAACACTTGTATCGGGCAGGACTGCCTGGTAGGACCAAATACGGATCTGACCGATACTACCGTTGGTAACGGAGTCCGGATTAGGCAAACGGTAGCGGAAGAAGCGGAAATAGGCAACAATTGTACCATTGGTCCCTTCAGCTATCTGAGGCCGGGAACAGTGCTTCGGGACGGAGTTAAAGTGGGAGATTTTGTGGAGATCAAGAACTCGGTCCTGGAGGAAGGCAGTAAAGTACCTCACCTGACTTATATCGGCGATGCACTGATTGGCAAAAGTGTTAATGTGGGAGCAGGTACTATTACATGTAATTATGACGGGAAGAATAAATACCAGACCATTATTGGAGACGGTACTTTTATCGGCAGCAACAGTAACCTGGTGGCACCCCTTAAAATCGGTGCCAATGCTTATGTAGCTGCCGGCTCAACTCTCACCTCTGATGTACCGGAGGGGAGTTTAGCGGTAGCCAGGGAACGTCAGCGGATTATTCCCGATTGGGGAAAAAGACAAAAGACCCAAAAAGAGAGAACCTAAGGATGGAGGATGGCAGGGGTGCAACAAAAGTTCAAGCTATTTACCGGTAATGCAAATCCGGGTTTGGCAGCGGAAATCGCCGAATACTTGGGAGTGGAATTGGGAGCAGCTAAAGTAACAAGATTCAGTGACGGGGAAATTGCCATTAACATTGACGAGAGTGTCAGGGGCGCTGACGTTTATATAGTACAGCCCACTTGCAATCCCGTTAACGATAATTTGATGGAACTGTTGATCATGATTGACGGTATCCGGCGGGCTTCCGCCAGGCGGATTACTGCCGTCGTCCCTTACTACGGATATGCAAGGCAGGAACGGAAAAGCAGGGCCCGGGATCCAATTTCAGCAAAGCTGGTAGCCAATCTAATTGTAGCGGCGGGAGCACGCCGGGTACTGACTATGGATCTCCATGCCAGTGCCATCCAGGGCTTTTTTGATATTCCTGTTGATCACCTGCCGGGAGGTCCCATCCTGGCCCAGTATTTTTTGAATAAAAGGCTGTCTGACCTGGTTATCGTCTCACCGGATATCGGCGGCGTTACCAGGGCCAGGAATTTTGCCGACAGGTTGGGAACGGGAATCGCTATCATTGACAAAAGGCGTCCGGCTCCCAATGTGGCGGAGGTGACGAATATTATCGGTAATGTGGCCGGAAAAACGGTGATCATGATTGACGACATTATTGATACGGCCGGTACCATCACCCAAGGAGCCCAATTCCTGGTGGAGCAAGGTGCCAAAGAAGTCTATGCTTGTTGTACCCATGCGGTCTTATCCGGTCCGGCGGTGGAACGGCTGAATAGCTCGGTGATCAAAGAAGTGGTGATTACCAACACCATTCCCCTCCCGGCGGAGAAAAAGTCACCTAAAATCAAGGTTTTGTCGGTGGCACCGCTTTTGGGAGAAGCTATCGTGCGGATTCATGAAGATCTGTCCGTCAGCAAACTTTTTGATTAGGTTCATCATCTTGTTTAGGCTTATTCGGATCAGTTGAAACGCTGCCGGGGGGAGGGGATTCCTCTTCCTCGGCGGTGAATTTCTCCACCGATTTGTACAATGACTCGCCGAATTTCTTCGTAGTTTCCTTTGTCTGCAGCCATACTTTTTGGCCGGTTTCCTTGACCGATTTTGCAGTTTCGGACAAGGGAAAATCCTCCTTGACCGTAGTTTTGGTGCCTGCTTTGACGATAATGGCACTTTTGCCGATGGTCGTAATCACATTTCCCTCAATGAGTGTTTTACCCCGAACCAAAGTATTGAGAAAGCTGTTGCTTAACTCTAATCCGTTGATTTTGCCTGTCGCCGGGTCAAAACAGAATTCTTCTACGGTACCCAGAAAATTACCGTCTTCCGTAAGCACTTTAGCGCCTAAGATACGGGGAGGATGTCGGAACAGGGGACCCAAGTGGGGGGATTGGCTTGCCCGTTCGCAGGCACCGGAGTCTATGATCGTAACCGCATAATCCCCAAAACTGGTGATATTTTCAAAATGAATAATCCGGGGTTCTTTAAAAATGCCCTTACGATAGTCCAGGATTAGCGCTACCAGGGAAATAGCCTCCGGATCGACGATTACCCCTTGGACTTTTCCCAGTTCCTCCCCGTCATTCAAAGAGATGACCGGCAATGTTAGTAACTTTTTGCTACGGTACATGTATCTCACTCCTTTTCTCCCCTAAATACCTATGCGCAGAAGATGATTATTATACTAATTTTTGGAACATAATTAGGAAGAGTGGAATTTACGAAAATTAACTAATTGGAGGTATAAAATAATGAAAGCAGTAACTGTTAAAGCCGAAAAACGGGTGGAATTGGGTAAAGGAGCTGTTAATCGCTTGCGCCGGAGAGGGTTTGTGCCGGGAGTGATTTACGGGGAGGATGTTAATCTGCCAGTGGCCATCCCCGAGGGGGAATTGCGGCGGATTCCCCTGGGAACCAGTAGGGTTATTAAATTGGCTGTAGCCGGTGAAAAGGAGCACAGTGTCCTGGTCCGTGAATTGCAGAAAGACCCTGTCTCCAGAAAAATAACCCATCTGGATTTCCTGGCCGTATCCATGACGGAAGTGATCACCGCAACGGTTGTAATCAAAATTACCGGAGAGGCCAAGGGAGTACGGGAAGGCGGATTACTCCAGTATGGCGTCCCGGAAGTGGAAATAGAGTGCCTGCCGGCTGATATTCCTGAAGCCATCACCGTGGATGTGACTGACCTGGAAATCGGAGACCAGCTTAAGGTGGAAGATTTGACAGCTCCGGCAGGAGTGACCATTTTAACAGATCCGGATAAACTGGTGGTCAGCGCGGTAGCACCGCAAACGGAGGCAATCCCGGAAGCGGGTGAAGAAGGAGAACAGGAGCCGGAGGCAGTACCCTCTGAACATGGTGATCAGGAACAATAAGCAAAGGTGGATGTTCTTCAGTAACTGTATTTGTGGAGAAGATTTGGTGGCAACTGCCGGCGACAGGCCGGCAGTAATTTTTATGGGCTTTGGCCCTAAAAGCACACCTTGATCCTTTAAGACAGCGGCATAGATTTCCTTAGTTTTGGATAAACTGAAGGCTGTGGAATATAAAGCCAAGGGTGAGGCCAAAGGTGAAAAAGCCCAAAAGAATAGAGCGCAAAGAAGAAAAGCATGAAACATATGCCGGTAATCTGAGCCAGGAGCAAAAAGCAGATCAGGAGTTGTGGCCTGATCTGATTCATAATATTGCCGTTTTGAAAGGAAGGCTGGGGGGAAGCCCGGACATCATTTTTCATGAATTTGTTATGGGAGTGGAGGAAATAGATGCCTGTCTTATTTATACTGACGGGCTGATTGAACGGACGGTAGTCACTGAAGATATTCTTCGTTCCCTGGAAATAGACATACCATTGTTGGAAGCGGAAACCCAGGAAAAAATCCTGGTTGATTTGGATGGGTTGGTCAATCGTTTACACCGTAAAGCCATTCAAAGCGGCGAGATAAAAAAAGAAAATAAGTTTGATGAGCTGATCGGTGCAGCTTTGGGCGGTGGAGTGGTGCTTCTTTGCGGTGATTGCGAGGAAGCCCTG
>JAAZDD010000170.1 GCA_012512955.1 Clostridia bacterium | reverse complement strand
TTTACTATGTAACTTAATTATATCATTATGGCTTTTTTCCTTCAATAAAGCCTCCCGAGACCTCCATCTAAACACATCCTGATCCTAATTTCATAATATAACATAGCTATTATTCAGACCAATTAAGGAGGAGAGTGTATGTCCGAAGCAAAATCCGTCCGTTATGTATTCCCCGGTGGAAATACCTCCTTGGGGTTTTATTCCTTCTATGAAGATATAGTTAACAACGCCACTCGACACCTGTTTATCTTAAAAGGTGGCCCCGGTGTCGGAAAATCAACCCTCATTAAAGCTATCGGTTCCCGCTTGCTGCAGCAAGGGCATGACATAGAATACTACTGTTGTTCCTCAGACAAAAACTCCTTTGACGGAATGTTGGCCCCGGCTTTAGGGATCGGAATTGTTGACGGTACGGCCCCCCATACCATCGATCCGAGGCATCCAGGTGCCATCGATGAAATCGTCAACCTGGGGAATTTTTGGTCTGAAGAAGGTCTTATCCCACTTAAAGAAGAGATCATGAGTCTCTCCAGGGAGATCAAACATTTATTCTCCAGGGCCTATAATTACTTAGCCCAAGCCAGACTGCTGAGTGAGGACCGGGAAAGCTATTACCATATTAGCAACTGCTTAAATATCTCCCGGTTGAATTCTACTGCCAACAGGCTGTTAAATACCGTATTCCCCGGGCAAACAACAGCCGAAAAACAGGAGAAAATAAGACATTTGTTTGCCTCTGCCATAACGCCCCAGGGTTTGGCCCATCATTTGCCCAGCCTGTTCGACAAACTCCAAAAAAGATACATCATTACCGGTGCTCCGGGTACAGGGAAAACCACCTTGGTCCACAGGCTTTATGAAAGGGCCGTGTTGCTGGGTTATCAAGTGGAAGCCTACCATTGCGCCCTCATACCTGAAAAGATCGAGCATCTGATTCTCCCGGATTTGAATATAGGGATCATCACCAGCGCCGAACCCCATACCTATTCCCCCCAAGCAGGTGATGAAATAATCAATTTGGACCTGTTAGTGGATCACCAGGCCCTGGCACCCTATGCCGAGGACATCGGGGAAGCAAATCGCCGTTACCGGGAGACCCTCCAAAGGGCGCTGGAATTTATGGGCCGGGTCAAAGCTTATCGTGACCGGCTGGAGGCTCATTATATAGCCAATATGGATTTCAAGGCTATTAACGAATACCAGGAGCAGTTAATCAAAAAAATCGAATACTTAGCCAAATAAAGGAGGCATGCATACCTCCTTTATCTTTTGAAGATACTGCCCAAGGCTGTCCTGCCACCGGCCAGGGCTATACCCATAAATCCCTTATACTGTTTAAAAATTGCTTCCAGCGCATCCACAACCTGATCGATTTGCTCCTTAGTCACAACTAGCGGCGGCTCCAACCGGATCACGTTGGGGTTGTTCAGAGTATAGGCAGTGATAATCCGGTATTTGTTCTGCAACTCCCCGGCGACCAAGGCGCCAAAATACTCCTCAGACAACTTGTTAATCATTCCCCCGGTTAATTTATCGATGAGGCCGGCGGGTTTTTCAAATTCAATACCGATCAGGAGGCCCTGACCGCGCACTTCTTTCACCATGCTGTATTTTTGTTGAAGCTCTCTCAACCTTTTCAGCATGTAATCACCTTTATCCCGGGCCTGCTCCCAAAGCCGCTCCTCCACAATTTGATTGATGGCAGCCAAGGCTGCTGCTGCAGCCCAAGTATTCCCACCAAAAGTAGAGGTGTGCAACAAGGCCTTGTCCATCCCACCGTAGGCCTGATCCCAGATTTCCGGCTTGGTGCAGTAGGCACCCACCGGCATCACACCTCCGCCAAGGGATTTGGCCAAGCAGATAATATCAGGCACCACATCCTCATGCTCGCAGGCAAACATGGCACCTGTTCGTCCAAAGCCGGTCTGGATCTCATCAAAGATTAACAATACACCATACCTGGTACACAGCTCTCTTACTGCCTTCAAATAACCCTGGGGAGGAACAATAACCCCTCCCTCTCCTTGAATCGGTTCCAGGATAAAGGCCGCTACGTCTTGTTGACGGATTTTTTCCTCCAAAGCAAACGAATCACCAAAAGGAACAGCCTCACATCCTGACAACAAAGGTTGGAAGGGACGCTGGTATTTCTCCCTACCGGTAACCGACAGGGCTCCAAAACTCTTGCCATGGAATGAGCCTTCACAGTAAACAATTTTATTTTTCTTGCTGGCGGCTTTGGCCAGTTTCAACGCACCCTCAACCGCTTCAGCACCACTGTTGCAGAAAAAGCTCCGGCTTAAATCGCCGGGAAGCACCTGGGCCAGATTATGGCCCAATGCACTGACCAAAGTGCCCAATGCAGCTTGCAATAGATTGGGCCATTCCATTACTTTTTGAACCGCTTCAATCACCTTGGGCGGGTTATGACCTAAATTCAAAGCACCGTAAGCCCCTAAAAAATCCAAATACCTATTTCCTTCCCTGTCCCAGACTACAACACCGTCAGCCTTAACAAACTGCTTATCAAAATCAAGTAACCCCATCATATTTACCAAACCAGGGTTTATGTAAGTTTTATAATACTCCCGTACTTGCTTCCGATCTATGCTCAGCGCCTCATCAATGCTCAACAGTTCTGGCCTTTCCAATTACCATCTCTCCTTCCGATAAAACCATTCACCGTATATACTATTCTTGCAAATGGGACAATCTCCTGTCATAGTCATTTATAGTTTTACCGGCCAATAGTTTTTCAGTACCTTTACCGGCCCGGAAAAGACAAAAAGGCTTCAGAGTACTTCTGAAACCTTTATCGTCAATCCATTGGTGCGGGAGACCGGAGGCTAAGTAGAATCATTAAGCTAAACCCAGACACAAGCATTTCTGGCGTTTCCTCACTACTCCTTCACCAATGAAGCCCTCAAATTAACACCATATTCTAAATAACCTTTTAAACAGGTCAACATATAGACCCAACCCTCTTTATTATCCAACAGCTGATCTATAATATTATCATCTTTTTCGTCAAAACCCTCTTCATTGATTTCAATTATGCTTTCTGAATCACCTAATTGTTTCAGGGAAATCGTAACCTTGTTCCCCTCCCCATTTGCACCCGAACAAAAGACGATTTTCTTATTCGTCTCGATTTCCGTTATTTTTATTTCACCTTGTGCATCATATTCATCATACCTCAATGTAATCGTCTTACCTTGTTCCCATCTGTCAGAACTAGATGAAAACCAAAAATTACTTATCTTTGCGGGGTCAACGAAGGCTTCAAACAGTTCATTAACCGGCCTCATTATCTTCATTTTAGTAACAACGTTCATAAAAATCACTCCCTCGACTTAATTAAAATTAATATTACACAAATTTAACTCAAACAACCCCTTTCAGATTGAATTAACAAAGATATACATCTGAATTATCTATATTTTCTGATTTCCGTCAAATTCCTGCAGGAATTTGTTGCATAAAAAATAAAAAATCCGACTTATTTTTGAGCTTCTGCAAAGCTTCCGGCATTGGAGGCGGTACCACAATTCCCATCTGCCTAGGAGCAACCCATCCGCTTCTCTGCCTAAATTGCGGAGACCCTATTCCGAATGTCAACGAATATTTGATCCACCTGACCACGAATTTTTGATCCACCGTGATAACCAAAAAGTGATCCACTTGGTCACCGGTTAATCAATTTCATACTGGCTTCTTTTAAGCAATTAAAGCGATGAATTAATAAATTAACTTAACCATGTTCCATCCGGTAGGACGGGTTATTCATGTTTAGAATATGGGATCGAAAGGTGAGCCGATCCACTAATGCTGCAACCAAGGTAGGATTTTCGAATAGCTCTGTCCACCGAGAAAACTCCAAATTAGTACTGATGATCACACTCCTTTTTTCCGCCCGGTCGGAGATGACCTTGAAGAGCAGTTCAGACTGATGGCGGTTAAAGCTCAGATAGGACAGTTCATCAATAATCAGCAGCTCCGCTTTTTGAAGCTGGCGTTCCAGTTTTAGGAGTTCTCTTGTTTCTTTGGCCTCCACAAGGATGGTTGCCAGAGTTGCGGCAGTGGTAAACTTAACCCTAAATCCTGCTTGGCAGGCACGTAATCCCAAGGCAATGCTCAAATGGGTCTTCCCACTGCCAGGGTTGCCAATCATTAAAACATTTTGCCGGTTACGGATAAAATCGCAACTTGCTAATTGGTGCACATAGACTTTTTCAACGTGCTTAAGCCTTTTAAAGTCGAATTCTTCCAGGGTTTTTTCATTGGGAAACCCAGCCTGTTTAACACGTCTTTTTTGTTGATTAAGGCTACGGGAATCCAGTTCCTGTTTCATCACTGCAAGAAGAAAATCCTCATAGCTTAGCTGCTCCTGCCGGCGTAATACTTCTTGATACTGTGTAAAGCTAGGGATTTTAAGCTGTTTGGCATAAAGTGCAATTAGTTCATTTTTAGGGTTCATGGTGCCACCGCCAGATACTTACGATCATAGCC
>JAAZDD010000169.1 GCA_012512955.1 Clostridia bacterium | reverse complement strand
GGCCGCAAAACGGGCCGCCAGGGAGGGCCAGGGATAGGGTTTTGCCCGGCAATAATCCCATTCCCGCAAACTGAAAAGCCTTTGTTGCAGCCCGGGTCTCCTCTCCAAAGCCGCCTTCACCCGGTCAATCTCAATTAAATCAGTACCTATTCCTTTAATCATACAAGCACTCCCAGTATTATTACCATAATTATTCTATTTTCGTCATTAACAGAAACAAACCTGCCGCCCTGGCGGGAAAGATCAATTTTGTGATTGACAGCAACTTGTACTTGAGGCAACATTAACTTAAGGAAAGGTAAGGAGGGAAGCACATGGTCGGAAACACGGGTAAAGTGATACTCACCATAGCCATCTGTACCCTAGGGGAGATCCTGTTGGCTACCGGTATCCGGATGGGGTTCTGGCAGACAACTATTAGCTTGATACTGATCAATTTGGGCCTGTTTTTATCCCTGCAACGTTACCTATTTCCCCAACAGTACCGTTTAAAACCAGCCGGCGAAAGTGCCACCATCGAATCCACCCTGCAAATCGCCCATGAGACATTGCCTTTCCTGCGACGTGGTCTCAATGAGGATACCGCCCGCCAATCGGCGGAGATTATTCAAAAAATCAGTGAAATGGCTGCCGTTGCCATCACCGATAAAGAAAAGGTGCTGGCTTTTATCGGCGTAGGCTGTGACAAACATCAACCGGGAGATCAAATATTGACGGAAGCAACCAAACATGTCATTGCCACCGGGGAATATAAGGTAGTACCGGATACGACGGCCTTAAACTGCAGTCGTTACGATTCCTGCGATTGTCCCTTGGGTTCCGCAGTGATTGTTCCCTTAAAAAACCGTGATGAAGTTGTCGGTTCTTTGAAGTTATACTCCACTTCCCACGGTGAACCTCCCAGCGAGACTGTTCGTTTGGCTGTCGGTATTGCCCAGTTATTGAGTATTCAAATGGAGTTAGCAGAATTGGATCGCCAGGCACAGCTGATTACCCAAGCCCGGCTGGAAGCATTGCATGCTCAGATTAATCCCCATTTCTTTTTCAATACCTTGAATACCATTGTCATGTATAGCCGTACGGATCCGGAAAAAACCAGGCAGCTCCTGATTCATCTGGCGGAGCTGTTCCGGAAAACTTTAAAACGCCGGGGACTGTATATTTCCCTGCAGGAAGAATTGGAAGGCATTGACATTTACTTTGCCCTGGAACAGGCCCGTTTCGGGGACAAGATCCGCCTGATTAAAGAAGTGGATAAGTCGCTGTTGCCATACGAAATCCCCGTCCTGAGTATCCAGCCTTTGGTGGAAAACGCCGTTAAACATGGCTTGTCACCAAAAATCGGTCCCGGCTCCGTCTTTATCTCGGCCGGCATCAAAGGGCGGGAAATGCACATCACTGTGTCTGATGACGGAGTAGGGATTCCCAAACATCGTCTGGGAGAAATCCTCAAGCCCGGCGTCGGTTCCGGCAACGGTGTGGGCCTCTCCAACGTCCATGAGCGTTTCAAGAGTCTGTACGGCGAAGATTATGGTTTAAGGATACACAGCAAAGAAGGGGTTGGCACCAGGATTACCATGCGCATACCCCTTCTACCAGTTGCCCCTAATCAACCATCAGCCACCGGCCTCCAGTAACCGGCCGGACCAAGTCCGGTTAGTAAACTGCAGGCTGCGGTGGCTCTTCTTTATTCTGTTTCTCTCATTTCCATGGCCGGCTCGCCGGTAAACAGGCGGTAAAGGCCATAAATCCCTGCCACTCCCACCAGGGAATAGATGATTCTGCTCAGGATGGAATCGGAGCCGCCGAAAATGGCCGCCACCAGATCATACTGGAACAATCCCACCAGGAGCCAGTTTAAGGCACCGAGCACCATTAAGGCAAAAGCAAGTTGGTACATGAGAAAACTCCTTTCAAAAAATAATGCATTTCACCATCCTAGAGTTTTCCCAAAAAAAGAAAAAATAAGCCGGTTTGAAACCGGCCTATAAGGCTGTCAATAAGCAGAGCTGGTTTGGGACCGCCTCCTGATGTTAAAGAGCATTCTTGATGGCGGTAGCCAAACCGGCCATTTTTTTCGTTGGTATGGAACAAACTGCCAGCCGCAATCCCTTCTGCAAGGGGACGGCAAAAATCCGTTCCTGCTGCAGCCGCTCACCGACTGCTTTAGCATTATCCATGGGAATGGATATAAAGAACCCTGCTTTATAGGGACACAAAGCCAATCCTACCTGTTCCGCTTCATTGACGAAGATGGCCGCCCGGTTGGCCATTAACTGCCGGTAAGCCGCCCGCACCTGCTCTATTTCCGCCGTCAGAACAGCGTTACCGGCCAGTTCCACCAAGATCTGCTGGGGCAGTATGGTCACATTGGACCAGTTGGCCCGGGTGGAATAGGCATTCACCGCCAGAAACTCATCAATAACCCGCTGACTGCTGCTGACACCAATCAGGGCACCGCACCGGAGTCCGTAAGACAAGAAAGATTTGGACATGCTGAAGGCTATCGTCACCAAAAGATTTTCAGGCAATCCGGAGAATAAACTGAAAAACTCCCTGGTTGGTGCCGGTTCCCCAGCATAATCCATATAAGCAATATCAATCAGCAAAACAATCCTTTTGCTGTGATCTTTAGCTACCTCTTTCAAAAAGGCCAGTGTCTCCTCCCACTCCTGTTTACTCAAGCTGTAGCCAGTAGGATTGTGAGCCGGGGAATTAAAGACAAGCACCAGATGATCCTGCTCTTTGAGTATCTCAGTCACCTTGGCTTGAATGGAGGGAAGATTGTAATTGTATTCCTCATTAAATAACCGGTAATAATCCACTGCACGGCCATACTCGGCGGCAATCAGCTTGTAGGTACCCCATAACCAGTCGGGCAACAAAATTTTTGTGCCCTGCTCCGCATTATTATAAAAAACATTTCTGATGGCCCCTGTTCCGCCGGGTGTGGCAATAGCTGCCAAATAACTGTCCGGTTTTGAAGCCCCGAAGGTAAAATCAATAGCTGCTTGGTCAAAACCGGCGATCCCTCTGATGGGAGCGTAATCCACCATTTTCTCCGGGGGCAATGACTTAATCAAGTCACAAACAGCCGGAATAAAAGCCAGTTTTTCCTCATCGTCGTAAATGGTACCAATGGATGCATTGACCACCTGATCCTTCCCATACCGGGCGACAGCCTCCCTGGCAGCACCTAAGACAGAAAAAACCGGATCCACAAAGCTCTTTCCCTGGGCGGCCCCTGCCGTCATAAAAAACTCCTGCATCTTTGCCTCTGCCTCCTCTAGCAACGCTTACCTCTTAATCTTAGCATATAGCTTATTCAGAAAAAAGGCTTCTTCTCCACCCCGAAGGCAAAAAACGACAATTATACTGTATTCTTTACTGCATAATCCGCCATAATCAATAATATACCCATCCTTTGCTTTTCATCTGCAGCTATCCGCTTCTGCTTAAGACTAAGAGGCTGCCGCAAAATAAGAATAATGACGCCAACTACCCAACAGTAGTTTCGCGCCATTCCTTGAACCGGTTTAAGCACCGTTGGATTTTCGATTCTTAACTAACAGCATCCGGTCGTTGGCCAGCTGTTTGCCGCTGTTTCTCTCAAAGAGGCGGAGAACATCCTGGGGAGTCATCTCCTCCCTTTCCTTCCCCTTGATGTCCAGGACAATCTGTCCCTCATGCATCATGATGGTCCTGTTGCCCACTTTCAGGGAATCCACTATATTGTGGGTGACCATCAAAGTGGTCAAACCTGATTCCGCCACCAATTCCTCGGTCAAGGACAGTACCTTTTCCCCTGTTTTGGGATCCAGCGCTGCTGTATGTTCATCCAGCAGTAGTAACCTGGGCTGTTGAAAGGTAGCCATTAGTAAAGTCAGAGCTTGCCGCTGACCGCCGGAGAGGAGGCCTACCGGCGTACTCAGCCGGTCCTCCAGCCCCAAACCCAAGCGGGACAGTTCTTCCTTGATCCTGCTCCGCAATGATTTGTTGATGCCCTTTTTCAAACCCCGGGAATGTCCTCTTTTGGCTGCAAGAGCCAGGTTTTCTTCAATGGTCATGGAAGCGGCGGTTCCAACCATGGGGTCCTGGAAAACCCGGCCGATTAAACCGGCCCGCTTATAATCCGGCATGTTGGTAATATCCGTTCCGTCCAGGTAGATTTTTCCCTCATCCAAGAACCACAAACCGGCAATGGCATTTAAAAGGGTGGATTTGCCCGCCCCTTTGCTGCCGATGATGGTCACAAAATCACCGGCGGCCAGCTGCAGATCCAATTGATGGAGAGCTCTTTTTTCGTTGACGCTGTCCCTGTTAAAAACTTTAGTTGCCTTTTTCAACTGAAGCACGGGACCACCCCCCTAAAGCCAGCAACTGCTTTTTAAAACCGAACCGGGGCAAGGTTAAAGCCAGCACTACCAGAACCGCCGTAACCAGTTTCAGATCCGTAGTCTGTAACCCCAGCCGCAATACCACGGCAATAATAATCCTGTACACCAGGGAACCACAAAGAACGGCAATCAAGGCCCTTAACAAAGTCCGGGTCCCAATGAGCATTTCTCCGATGATGACCGCCGCCAAACCGGCGATGATCATCCCGATCCCCATGCTGATATCGGCAAAACCCTGTAATTGGGCCACCGCACCGCCCGCCAGGGCCACCAAAGCATTCCCAAGACTTAAACCCAGGATCTTCATCCCGTTTACATTCACGCCCAGGCTTTTAATCATCACTTCATTATCCCCGGTGGCCCTGAGTGCCAGACCCAATTCCGTTTGAAACAGCCAGTACAAAAAGATGATGACTGCCCCAGCCAGCAAAAGACCGAAAACAACCCAGCCATACTGGGCAGGGATACCCAGTGACCTCAGACTATCGACTACTGTGTCCGTTCCCAAAAGGGGCAGGTTGGCCCTGCCCATGATGCGAAGATTGACGGAGTACAGTCCCGTCATGGTCAAAATTCCGGCCAAGATGGGAATGATGCGGAAATGGGTGTGCAAGACACCGGTAATCATACCCGCCACCCCACCGGCCAAAAAGGCCAGGGCCAGCCCCAACCAGGGGCTGTACCCTTGGATAATCAATACGGCAGCAGTTGCTGCGCCTATAGTCAAGCTTCCGTCAACGGTCAAATCAGGGAAATCCAGAATCCTGAAAGTCAAGTACACTCCCAATGCCATGACACCGAAGATGAGACCAAGTTCAACTGCTCCTAGTAAGATTTTGAGATTCAAAGATTTCACCCCAAGCTATTCCTGAATTACTTCAATGGCCTGGTCCAGGACCGCTTGCGGAACTTCAATGCCAACTTCCTGAGCGGCCTTCAGGTTGACAATCACCGACATATCCTTTTGGGTTTCAACGGGTATATCAGCAGGCGCTGTACCGTTCAGGATCTGCAATGCCTTTTCCCCGGTCTGCTGGCCCAGTTTGTAATAATCCACTCCGGCAGTTGCCACTCCGCCCCTGGCTACGGAATCCCCCTCCCCGGGGAACATGGGAATCTTGTTGTCGTAAGACACCTTCACCACTGCCTCCAGAGCAGATACTACCGTATTATCGGTAGGTACATAAATGGCATCCACTTTGCCTACCAGGGACTGGGCTGCCTGCAACACCTCACTGGAGTTGGTGGGCGTAGCCTCCACTACATTGAGCCCATTGTCGGCTGCATATTTCTTCACTTCATCTGCCTGGACGATGGAGTTCTGTTCCCCGCTGTTGTAAATAAGGCCGATGTTTACCGCACCGGGTACGATTTGCCGCATCAGGTCCAACTGGGCAGCAATGGAGACGTAGTCAGAGGTACCCGTCACATTACCTCCCGGATTTTCCATGGAAGCCACCAAACCGGCGGAAACGGGATCAGTTACGGCAGTAATCAGAATGGGAATCTCTTTAGTAGCGTTGGCCATGGCCTGGGCAGTCGGTGTAGCAATGGCCAGAATTAAATCAGGTTCATCCTGAGCAAACTGCTGGGCAATGGATTGGGCGATGGACATATCCGCCTGGGCATCCTTGTGAACTACCTTCAAGTTCTTGCCTTCTTCATAGCCGTTTGCTTTCAGCGCATCCAGGAAACCTTCCCTGGCTGCATCCAACGAGGGATGGGCAACAAATTGGATAATTCCCAAAGTTACCAATTTTCCTTCCTCTTGGGTGCTACTGGCCTCCTGTTGCTGTTGTGGGTTTTGCCCTTCACGCCCTTCGGCGCCCTCGGAGACGGTGCTCTGTTGTGGAGCCGGGCTCTGGCCGGACTGCCCGCCGCAGCCTACCGTACCTGCCAGCACCATTCCCAGAACAACCATCAATACCAACCACTTATAAACTGTCCTATGTTTTTTGATCATCGCTTCTCTCCTCCCCTATTTTTGTGTATTTTTATATTTTAGAGTTTTCCTTAAACCGGCTGCTCGTCCATCACTCCTTTCACCGGTAGCGAACAAAAGATCATGTCAACAAAAAAGGCCCTCCGTCCTCATAGGGACGAAAAGCCTGCTTTTCGCGGTACCACCCTAGTTGACAGTGTAAACTGCCCCCTTGGTTCAAGGTACAGGAATAATCCGATACCCTTTCCTTTTAACGGTGGAATCTCCGGCCGCAGCTACTGGCAAGTTCACTCCGGCAGTTTGGAAGGGAACTTCAATTAGCTTCGTTTTAAGGGTGCTTCCAGTCACGACACCCTCTCCCTGCAAAACTCCCCTAACCTACTTTCCTTCCGCATTACTTTTGGCTGTCTTGGCTTGCTGTCTTGGTTTATAGTATATGGGCCCTCAAGAACCCTGTCAAGACCCTGCTGCAATTTATTTGTGCAGGATGGTATCGGCCCATTCTTTCAGCCGGCAGTCAATCCGGTAATGGAGGGTTCCGGGAGGATAGGAGCCGTCCGGCAATGCCTCTCCCGCCGTTAATCCCGTTAACAATTCCATTCCCTCGTTGACATGACTGACGGCGAAAATATGGAACTTGCCCTCTTTGACCGCCTCCACGATCTGGGACGGCAACATCAGATCAGTCACATTCTGCCGGGGAATAATCACTCCCTGGCTCCCTGTCAGCCCCCGGGAATGGCACAACTGATAAAATCCTTCGATTTTCTCATTGATTCCGCCTACCGGCTGGATCTCCCCTTTTTGATTTACGGAACCGGTGACGGCCAATTCCTGTTTGAGGGGTACTTCCGCCAAAGCGGAAAGCAAGGCATAGAGTTCCGCACTGGAGGCACTGTCCCCGTCCACCCCGTCATAGGACTGTTCAAAACAGATGCTGGCAGACAAAGCCAACGGCTTGTTTAAGGCGTACTGGCCTCCCAAATAACCGCTTAAAATCAGTACCCCTTTATCGTGAATGGGACCGGATAATTCCGCTTCCCTTTCAATGTTGATAACCCCTTTGTCCCCGGCAAAAACCCGGGCGGTAATGCAGGTGGGTTTGCCAAAACTGTAGTAACCGGCCCGGTAAACGGCCAAACCGTTGACCCGCCCTACCTCCGCACCTTGAGTCTTGATAAGGATTTTTTCCTCCAACATCATTTCCTGCAACTTGGTTTCCACCCGGCTGCCCCGGTGCTTCTTCTCCTCAATGGCCTTCAGCACATGCTTTCCTTCCACCAGGGAACTGCCTTCCTGTTCCGCCCAGGCAACGGCCTCAAAGATTATTTCCCCCACTTCATTGAAACGGGTGGAGAGCTTTTGCCTGCTCCCCGTCAACCTGACCCCGTATTCCACGATCCTGGCCACGGCAGCGGCGGTAAAATGCTTCAGTCCTTCCTTCCGCACCATGGAACTGATAAAGGAAGCATATTTATCCACATGCTGCCTGTTCAAGGACATTTCACTGTCAAAATCCACCATGACCTTAAAATATTTGCGAAAATCCTCATCGAAGTTGTACAGCAGGCGGTAAATCTCCTGGCTGCCAATCAGGATCACCTTGACCGACAAGGAGATGGGTTCCGGTCTCAAAGAACTGATGGGCACCATTTTGACATGCTCACCAATGTTTTCTATGCGGATTTCCTGATTCTTGATGGCTCTTTTCAAAGCATCCCAGCAAAGAGGATGGGACAGCAAGTCTTTGGCTTGTAAAATCAAATAACCCCCGTTGGCTTTGTGGAGAGCACCGGGCTTGATCCGGGTAAAATCAGTAACCGCCCTTCCTTTGACGTCCTGATATTCCAACATCCCAAATAAATTGTAATAGTTGGGGTTTGTTTCCACCACCACCGGAGCGCCGCAGGTTTCACAATTATCCACCAACACGTTTACCTTGTACTTGGTGTAAGGGTCCCAACCTTCCGAGCCGGCAGCCTGCATTTCCTCAGGCTCTTTAAACAAATCCAAGTTGTCCAGGATATCATCCATCAGCCTCTGGAAATGCTCAATTACTTCCGGCATTCTTTCATAGCGAGCGAACAGCCGGCGAAAATAGGGATCGATGGCATACAAGGCAATGCGCTTTTTCAAATTGTCCATTTCCTTTTGCACTTCCCGGCTCCGGGCTTTGACCCGACTCAAGGCTTCCATTAACCTCCACTGGAGTCGCTGGGTCTGCTCCTCGATATTCTGTCTTTCTTCCAAAGGCAAGCTGGCGATTTCGTCCTGGCTCAAGGGTTTTCCTTCCTTAACGGGAATGGCGGAAAAGCCGGTAGGTGTCTGGGTAACGGCAAGACCTGCTTCCTTGGCCAGTAGCTCCAATTCCAGGGCCATCTGGGAGTTTTCTTTTTGGAAATTGTTGATCAGCAACTGTTGCTGCTCCTTGAATTCTTCGCTGTTAAAAACATGGGGAATCTCTTTTTTCAAATCCTCAATGAGCTCCGCCAGGTCTCGGGACAGTTTTTCTCCCCAACCGGGAGGCAGAAAGAGCATTTTGGGTTCCGAAGGATGGGAAAAGTTATACACATAACACCAATCCCCCGGCGAAGGCTGTCCGGCGGCCAGTTTAGTTACTTCGGAAAAAACATACGTGCTTTTTCCGGTGCCGTTGGGACCGGCCACATAGATATTGTAGCCGCTCCCCTTAACCCTCAGCCCGAAATGCAAGGCCCGGGCGGCCCTTTCCTGCCCGATGATGCCCTCCAACGGTGCTACTTCTTCAGTAGTAACAAAAGAAAACTCTTTTTCATCACACCGGTAGCACAAGGAGTCTATCGGAACTTTCAGACGATTAATCATTTTGTCTCCCCCCTAAAACCGGATTCAGGTCGGACTTAGTTCTACATAATATGCAATTAGCTTCCATTTTTCTCATTTCTTCCTCAATAGCCTTTTTCCTGCAGCGGTAATTTTTCTTGTAACCTCCTGGACCCTCGATTACAATAGACAGTGTAAGAAATGCTAGAGGAGGAATGAGCTTGAAAGGAAAAGGTCTAATCATCGGCATTATCGCGGTACTCTTGTTACTGGTAGTGCCCTTGTTCAGCAGCTATAACACCTTGGTCGGTTTGGAAGAACAGGTAAACAACCGCTGGTCCCAGATTGAAAACCAGCTGGCACGCCGTGCCGATCTGATTCCCAATTTGGTGGAAACGGTAAAAGGCTATGCCCAGCATGAAGAAGCCATTTTCACGGAAATAGCCGATGCCCGGTCTCGTTTAGCCGGAGCCGGAAGTATGACAGAAAGAATGGAAGCGGAGAACCAATTAACCGGCGCCTTGTCACGGCTGTTAGCCATTGCGGAAAACTACCCCAACCTGAAAGCTGATGCCAATTTCCGCCAATTACAGGATGAGTTGGCCGGAACAGAAAACAGGATCGCCGTTGCCCGGAAAGACTACAACGATGCGGTTACCAACTTCAACAGCCGTATTCGCCGGTTTCCCACTGTGCTCTTTGCCGGCCTGATGGGTTTTGAACTGAAAGTATACTTCGAAGCACCGGAAAGTGCCCGGCAAGCACCGACCGTTGATTTCAGCACAGACTAATTAAGTGAGGGGAAGGTGAGGGCTTTGTTCAAAAAAAGCCTCCCTGTTGCTCTGTTACTGTTGTTGATCTTCCTCACCGGAGCCTTGGCCGCCCCGCCGGTACCGCCGGTTCCCAGTCCGGCCCGCCCGGTCAATGATTATGCAGGTCTTTTGGAACCTACTCATATCCGGCAAATGGAAGCCGTTGCTTTAGCCCTGAAAAAAGCCAGCGGTGCGGACTTGGTAGCGGTCACCGTTAACGATTTGGGCGGATATCCCATCGAAGATTATGCTCTGGAACTGTTCAGAAAATGGGGGCTAGGAGACAAAGATAAAAACAACGGCGTCTTGTTGCTGGTTAACAAGGAAAATGTGCTAACCGGTCAAAGCGGCCGGGTACGGATTGAAGTGGGTTACGGTTTGGAAGGAGCTATTCCCGACGGTAAAGCAGGCTGGATACTGGACCATTATGTACTGCCATCCTGGTCCGAAAACAACTACAGCGAAGGAATTTTGCAAGGATACTTGGCTTTAGCGGCCGTTATCGCCGGGGAATACGAAATCGATCTGGCAAGGGAACAGGATTTGGCCCAGTTGGAAGCTTACCAGGTCCCGGAGGAGGATGAGGGACCCCCAGTCTGGTTAATCTTGATCATAGTAATCGCCTTATTAGCCATCGGTGCCATGAGCGGCGGGAATTCCCACCGGCGACCTCCTCGACGGAATCCTTTTGACCATTGGGGCGGCCCTTCCGGAGGCGGCTTCTTTGGCAGCGGTGGTTTCGGCGGGGGTGGTTTTGGCAGGGGCGGTTTCGG
>JAAZDD010000168.1 GCA_012512955.1 Clostridia bacterium | reverse complement strand
GTTTTACTGTACCACCCTGGACTATGTCTTCAGCCAAGAAACTGATGACAAGAAATTGTTCACCTATTCCGGCACCCCGGATCCTGCCTATGAAGAAGCTCTGGGGGCTGCCCGGCGCTTTGCCCATGAGAAAAACTACATTTTTGTCGATTACCCTCTTGTTGTCAAAGAACAACTGGCCTATTGTGAACAAAACCCGGTCAACTACATCTTCATTACTGCCGGGGGCGAAGTGACCTGCTGTCCCTACCTGTCCCGGCATGCAAATCCCCGTTACTTTAAAGATGAAGTGTTGACCGTTCCCAGGAAATCCTTCGGCAATATCAACAACAACACTTTAGAAGAGATCTGGAACAACCGGGATTATCTTGAGTTTCGCCATATCTTTGCCACCCGGATTGCCGCCTACCAGGAGCTGATGGAGGTATGGGGAGATTCGGAACCCAGCCTCATTGTCTTCGAAGAATCCGAAGAAAAATACTATGCAGCCCTGAAAGCTAATCCTTTACCGCGGGAATGCGCTACTTGCCCTAAAATCTACGGCTTTTAAAAACAAAAAGATCCCCACAACCGCGTGGGGATTTTCTTTTGCTGGCACAAGCTTTACTTCTCCCGGGCCCTGCTCCTACCAGAGTTTAAAGATATACTGGATGCTTAAAGAGGTAAGAGCTACCGATACAGAGCAGGCCAAACCCAGCAGAATGGGTTTTAAACCATAGTTAAACATTTTTTGCAGGTCGGTTTTTAAGCCAATAGCCGTTAAAGCCATGACGATCACAAATTTACCGGTACCGGCCAGGTTTTGGGCAACTCCAAGAGGTACAAAACCTGATGTATTAACTACGGAAGCGGCCAGGAAACCAAGTACAAACCAGGGAAACACTTCCGCCAATCGATAATGGCCCCCTGTATCCCTCTTTTTGGCAAACAACAAGGCCAAAGCCAAAGTCACCGGCACAATCATCAATGACCGGGCCAGTTTCACAATAGTCGCCAGGCTGCCTGCCTCATCACCAAAGGCATAGCCTGCCGCCACCACTGAAGAAGTATCGTTTATAGCGGTACCGGCCCAAATGCCAAAGCCCTGATCACTCATCTGCAGCAGGTGTCCCAACGGGGGAAAAATGAAAACAGCCAGGATATTGAAAAAGAAAATAGTGGAAATAGCATAAGCCACTTCCCGGTCATCAGCCTTGATTACCGGAGCTGTGGCCGCAATCGCGGAACCGCCGCAAATAGCGGTGCCCACTCCGATTAAGGTGCGGATATTGGCAGACAGGCGCAAACGGCAGCCAACCAGCATGGCGGTAGCAAAAACCGCCGACAGGGTAAACAACACCAGCAATAAGGATTGCCTGCTCACCGTAAGCACATGATACAAATTCATCTCAAAACCTAATAAAATGATGGCCAGCTGCAGCCCCTGCTTGGAGACAAAATTGATCCCCCGGTCAAAAATGCCTGGTCTTTGCCAAAAGGCCAATAGCATTCCCAGTAATATTCCCAAAACCGGCCCTCCAATCAGAGGCAACATCCGGCCCAGGTACCAAGCCGGAACAGCCGCGGCTAAAATCAAAGTCAATCCCGGTAATATACCGGCTTTTTCTCGTCTCATGCTCCATACCCTCCCGTCCAAGCATCTGGTAATACCATACCACTTGTAT
>JAAZDD010000167.1 GCA_012512955.1 Clostridia bacterium | reverse complement strand
GCTCATTACGGCTCCTACCCTAAACGCTATGTCCGGGAAATATATAATAATCTTTCCATCGTGATGGGGATGCGGCATGCCAATAAGATGATCAATTCCTGTAGTTTATGTGGTCTCTGTAAAGAAGTCTGTCCCAATGGCTTAAACATGGGAGAGATTTGCCAGGCAGCCAGAAAATTGATGGTGGAGACCGGGAAAATGCCCCCTTCCGCCCATGAATTTGCTTTAAGGGATTTCCGCTTCAGTACCGGTGAACAGTTTGCCCTTAACCGGCACCAGCCCGGGTTTACCACCAGCAGTGTCTTGTTCTTCCCCGGCTGCCAATTAAGTGCCGCCAAACCCCATTATGTCCGGAAGATATATGACCTGCTGTGCGCCAAAATACCCGGTGGCGTTGGGTTAAGTTTGGGTTGCTGCGGTGCCCCTGCCCAGTGGGCCGGCCGGGAGGAATTGTTTCAAGAAACCCTGGAGAAGCTGGCGGCAGAATGGCAGGGTTTGGGTTCGCCTCAAATAATCACCGGCTGCCCCACTTGTTACAGCATTTTTAAAGTGGAAATACCGGAGGCAAGCATAGAAACCATTTGGACTGTTTTGGATCAATTGGGGGTGCCCGGAACAATAGGGGAGACCCTAAGCCCAAGGGTCTTTGCCGTGCACGATGCCTGTACCGCCAGAAATGAACCGGAACTGCAGGACAGTGTCCGCCGGATTGTGCAAAAGTTGGGGCATCAGGTAGTTGAACTGGAGCGGAGCAGGGAAACCACCGACTGTTGCGGCTATGGCGGTTTGATGTCCTTTGCCAATAAAGAAGTAACCCAAAAGGTGAGGCAGCGCCGGGTTGCCGAAAACGAGGCCGATTACCTGGCCTACTGTGCCATGTGCCGGGATAATTATGCCAAAGAAGGGAAAAGGGTTTTTCACCTGCTGGATTTACTCTTCGGTGATGAGGAATTGACCGGCGCCGATAAGGGTCCCGGCTTTTCCAAACGGCAAGAAAACCGGGCCCGGGTGAAAAAGTCCTTTTTACAAGAACTGTGGGGTGAAGCAGTGGCCGAGGAAAAAGGCATTAATTTGGTTATTCCGGAAGAAGTGCAGGAACTGCTGGAAGAGAGAATGATTTTGGAAGAGGATCTCCAAGCGGTGATCACTTACGCGGAAAGCACCGGCAGCAAATTCAAAAATACCGAAAAAAACACTTACATTGCCTATTTCAGGCCCGTTACCGTTACTTACTGGGTGGAGTACAGCCCGGAGGGGGACGGCTTCTTGGTGCATAATGCTTACTGTCATCGCCTGAAGATTGATGGGTAGGGGGTAATTGGATGAGTGGGGAAAACAATCCCGAGAAAAACATCATTTGTGCTAAATGCAATGTCCCATTGGCTTTGGGTAAAGTGACCCTGTCCTATTTGGATAACAGCTTCCCGGTGGAGTTATATAAATGCCCCCAATGTTCTTTGGTGTTCATTCCGGAAGAACTGGCCCTGGGTAAAATGGACCAAGTGGAAAAAGCCCTGGAGGACAAATAGGTTTGAGGGAAGGTTCAATGGTCATCAAACTGTTGGAAGGGGTCTTGCGGCCAGGGGGCCTGCAGATTACCGCAGAGTTAACCAAGCTCTGTGCCTTCAGACCGGGAGACCGGGTGTTGGATCTGGGGTGCGGTGCCGGTGTGACAGTGGAATATCTGACCGAAGAATGGGGCTTGGAGGCAGTGGGCATCGATGGGGACCCCTTACGGGTGGAGGAAGCCAAAAGACGGGTACCTACCCTGAATATACTAACCGCCGACGGGGCAGACCTGCCTTTTGGTGATGAGCTTTTTGACGGCATCTTTGCGGAATGCAGTTTTTCGGTGATGGATTACCATGAGGCCGTTTTGGGGGAAGTCTTTCGGGTCCTCAAACCGGGAGGCAAACTGGCAATCTCGGACTTGTATATTAAGGAAGGGTTTGCCAGGGAAGGGAAAGGTCCGGCCTCCGCCTCCCGGGTGTGCCTTGCCGGGGCCAGAACCGCTCAGGAGTTACGGGGGCTACTGGCGGAGCACGGTTTTCGCTTAATCTTTTGGCAAGATGCCTCTCGGAGTTTAGCGGAATTTGTCGCCCAATACATTATGACTTATGGCTCCCTGGATCAAGCTTGGCTCATGCCTAAGGAAGCTTGTCCAAAGGGAACAAGCAAAAAAGGGATTGGCTACTTTTTTGCCGTGGCTCAAAAAGTGGAGCGAAATAATGGTAAAAGGGGCGGAGAAAATGTTTAACGAAGATTTCATGCGGATGCTGGAACTCTCCCAGGGGGGGTTTTATTGCAGCCAAATATTGCTGGCCTTGGGGCTGGAAAAACAGGGTAAGGAGAATCCCGATTTAATCCGGGCCATGGACGCTATTGCCGGAGGTTTGGGTTTTACGGGAAAAAACTGCGGTGCTTTGACCGGCGGCGCCTGTCTTTTGGGCCTATATGCCGGCCGGGGTTCTACCGAAGACCCCCTGGATTCGAGACTCTATACCATGATTGAACAATTGGTAACCTGGTTCGAGGAGAAATACGGAGCAATGTACGGAGGTATTGACTGTTCCCACATTATTGGCGATGATGCCAAAAACCGGTCCCAACGCTGCCCGCAGATTGTGCGGGAAACCTATGTCAAAGTCCTGGAGATTTTGCAGGAGAACGGATTCGATCCGGAAGGATAAACAGTCCAAGGGAGTATTGCGATGGAAAAGGAAAAACTGTTAGCTACGACGGAAAGTGTTTGTCCGGAATGTTTGAAAGTGATCCCGGCCCGTAAAGTTGCCAACGGCCAGGGAGTTTTCCTGGTTAAAGAATGTGCTGACCATGG
>JAAZDD010000166.1 GCA_012512955.1 Clostridia bacterium | reverse complement strand
TGCCCCGGCTATCCAGCCCGGTGAGCGGCGGGTAGATTTGTTAATCAGGATCAAGAATGGGACAACCATGCCCACAATCAGTTCAATCCAGAGCAGTGGTGCCAGCTTGCCGGTGAGAATGAGATAGCCTGCCTCCGCCGAGGCGGTGCCTCCCCCGTAAGCCAGGGAGAAGAGCTCGCAAAAGAACAGGAACAGGTCCAGCAGGATGAAACCGGTCAGGAGCTTGACCAAAGTATCCACATTTTCTTCATCCAAACCGGGAATGCCCGCTTTCCTGCCCAAATAGGCGATGACCAGCAGAATGCCAAGTCCCGAGACCACTGCCGAGGAGATGAAAATGGGAGCCATCAGGGCCGTATCCCAAAAGGGTCTGCCTACTTGCAAACCGAAAATCCAGGCGGTAATGGAGTGGACCAAAAGGGCAATGGGCAGTGAGAAATAGGCGGCTTTCGCCAGGATCTTTTCCCGTTTTTCCTGGGATTCAGCCTTCCATTTGTTGCTGAAGAAAATCCAGCATTCATAGAGACCCACGGCCAAATAGATACTGATGACTAAGAAGTCCCAGGCCAGGGGCGAAGTATAGCGACCGCCCAAAACAATATTTAGGATGCGTTCCGGATGCCCCACGTCAGCGATAATCAGAACTCCCGCTCCGATGATGCAGGCCACGGCCACGACAATTCCCACCGGAGCCACTTCTTTCAGTTTTTCGATCTTCAGCACATAAGCAGAGGAAGAAACAATCAGCCCTCCTGCACTAAGTCCCACCAGGAAAGCAAAGGTAATGATATATAGCCCCCAGGAAACCAGGTTATTCATCCCGGTAACTTCCAGGCCGTTAATCAGTTGGCTGACATAGAAGCCGAAACCCACAAGGACCGGGACTGCCAGCAGGAGCATCCAGTTGCGCCTGGTTTTCTCAGCACTACTCACCATAATAGACCCTCCCTTCGAAAGTTCTAATATCAAGCTTCCGGCGTGGCGGTGCATAATAAACAGTGGGTTTGGTCCCCAACTCCGCCAGCAGGGTCTTGGCGCCACGCTCTCTGATTAAACGGGCAATTTCGCTGTTGGGATCATTCAAGTCCCCAAAGAACCTGGCCTTTGCAGGACAACCGGTAACGCAGGCCGGATCTTCCCCGTGGTCCACTTTCTCCTGGCAGAAAGTGCATTTTTCCACTACCCCTTTAGGGCGGGAAGGTACCCGGGCATCCCCGATGTGATCATCTTCAAAAGAAGGAATGTGTTGAGGGGGTCCCCAGTTAAACACCCGGGCATTGTAAGGGCAGGCAGCCATGCAGGCCCGGCAGCCGATACATTTCTTGTAATTCTGGGCGGTGATGCCGTCTTCCCGCTTATAGGTTGCCCCGGTGGGGCAGGCTTTAACACAGGGAGCATTCTCACAGTGCATGCAGCCGGTGGGTTGGTAGATTAATTCCGGCTGCCCGTCGGGACCCATATTGGGAGTATCCCCTTATTCACTGTGACCGTTGCTCAGGATCCGGTTCCACCAGGTGCCCAAGCCAATATTGTTTTCCATTTTGCAGATCACGGCACAGGTCCAGCAGCCAATGCAGCGTTCCTGGTCGATTAAAAGACCTAATTTTTTACTCATCCCTATACCCTCCTCACTTCGACTAAAGTTGAGTTAAGGCAGTGTCCGTAGGATTGGGGATGGGTGTAATCGTTACTCAAGACACTGGAGCAGGCTCCTTGGGTAACCCACCAGCCGTTGGGCATGGCGACAACGCCTTTCCGGATCCCCGGTGTCACATGGGCAGCCACCTTAACCGAACCCCGGTCATTGAATACTTCAACCATGTCGCCGTCTTTAATGCCCCGTGCCTGGGCATCTTCGTCGTTAATGGTGACCCAGCCTTTGGGATAGATTTCCGACAGCCAGGGCATGATGGCGTAGGTGCTGTGGACTTTGGTCCGGATTTTATTGGCCACCAGGCTTAAAGGATATTTGGCAAATAGATCCGGCGCAGTCTCTTTACATTCTTCCGGCGGCCTGTAGTTGACCATCGGTTCGTATCCTGCATTTTCCCAGCGGACCGTATGGAATTCAAAACGGCCGGAGGGAGTGTTGAAAGGAGTATCCTCAAAGAAGTAGAAAGGCGGTTTATCTCTTTTCACGCCGAACTTGTTCAACTTGGGATCGCTCCAGATCCAGACAGGACCGCTCTTGCGTAAACTTTCCACACTGAGTCCTGTTGGCTCAAGGATCTCGTCAACCCATTCTTCTTCCGTCTTATTGAAAAGCTCCCCAAAGCCCATCCGTTTGGCCAGTTCAGTGTAAATCCAGGTGTCGGATTTGGCTTCCATCCAAGGCTCAACGGCTTTGTCCATCAGGTGATAGTAGAAAGAACGGGAAGCGCACATGACATCGTAGCGCTCAAACAGGGTAGCCACCGGTAACACAATATCGGCCACAGAAGCTGCGTCACCGAAGAAATGCTCCTGGACCACTACGAAATCCATTTTCTTCAGACCTTCAAGGACTTTGTTACTGTTGGGAACCTGACCCAGTCCTTTACCCTGCCAGTAAACAGCTTTAATGGGATAGGGCTTGTCCTCAAGGAAATATTCTCCCAGTTTGGTAACGGGGATTCTGCCAACCCAATCTGCCGGATAAGGTTCGTTGATCGATTTATTGGTGCCGTGTCCAAAGCCTGCCGTGTCGTTGACCCCGCCGCCCCTAACTCCGATATTGCCTGTCAGGGCTGCCAGGTTTAAGATTGATTGGACAAAATAGACACCGTTACTGGTTCGCTGGGCACCGGACATGCCGCTGTTGATCATGGCCGGCTTGGTGTTGGCATAGGCATAAGCCAGGTCTATGATGTCTTGAGCGGGGACGCCGGTAATTTCGCTTGCGTGTTCAGGTGTGTAGGGAGCAACTCTTTCCCTCAAGCGGGAAAATACCGTACGCACCCGGATGCCGTTTACGGTGAAACTTCCTTCCAGGGCCGGGGAAAGGGCTTGATCCGGGTCTGCCACACTGTTGGTAGCCTGATCCCAAACCACAAAAGCTTCTTCACTGCCGCCGGCCATGACTTCATTTTGGCGCAGGAGCTTGCCTGTTTCTTCATTGACCAGGAAGGGCAGGTTGCTTCTTTCCAGGGCAAATTTTTCATCATAGAGGTTTTCTTCAATAATAATCCGGATCATAGCCATGGCCATGGCCAGGTCGGTGCCGGGTTTGATGGAAATCCACTTATCGGATTTGGCTGCCGTTTCACTGAAGCGAGGATCAATCGTTACCAAACGGGCACCTTTCTCCCTGGCTTCAGCAATGAGCCGCCAGTGGGGGATATAGGTGACCGCCGGGTTGTGTCCCCAACAGATCATGAATTTAGTGTAGGCCATTGCCTCAATTTCAGCTGTACGATAGCCTTGTGAAGCATTGGAAGCTTCAGCTTGGGATGAGCAGCACAATGAGCCGGATGTTCCGGTCATGACTCCCTTACCAAAGGCGTTGGCAAATCTCCGTTGCATGGCATTTGGCATCACTGACATTACCGCACCCGCCGTAAAGAAAACAGCCTGGGGACCGTGTTCATCACGGATCTTAGTCAGGTTGGCAGCGATGGTATCCAGGGCTTCGTCCCAGGAGATTCGCTCCCATTTACCTTCTCCCCGTTCCCCGACCCGCTTAAAGGGATACCTGATCCTGTCGGGATGATAGTTCCACTGTAACCGGGAACGGCCCCGTAAGCAGGGTCTGGTGAAATAGTTGGGATTTGGTGAGATCCGCACCAGTTTGCCGTTTCGAACATGGACCTGTAAAGAACAGTTGTTGCATTCCGGATTGCAGCAGCTATAGGTGATTTTCTCCTCTGCATCTGCCAGGGCTGCATTAACTTCCTTGGTGCCAAAACCTAAACCCCGGAGGATGGAGTTTGGCGCCCCAAGGGCCATGGCACCGCCAAGAGCCAATCCTCCTCCCACGAATTTTCTCCGCGATATTTCCATAAGCTCACCTCCATGAGTTTTACAAAAGAGCATGTGAATACATTCCCATTCCTGGGTTAAATAAGCCCTTGATCACCTCCCAGTGTTCATTGGTCCCTTAACTCACCCCTCAAGTTTAAATGCTGGTGAAACAGATTCAGCAATTTTCGACACAATACCTGTGTGTTCTTCCACAAAAAAAGGGGAGGTCTCCCTGTGGAAACCTCCTGCCCTCAAAAAGGTTATTTAACTTCATCGTAATGATCCGTTTTAAGAATCTGCAAGGCAATGTAGATATTCAACAAATGGTCTATTCTTTTCAGGTCTATTCCCAACAATTGCTCGATTTTTTTCAGCCTGTTCCGCAGGGTATTTTCGTGGACATATAAAGCTTTGGCGCAATTGGTGATCTGGCCTTGCTGGTTGAGATAAACTTCGATGGTCTGCAGCAAATCCGTTTCCATCTCCAAATCGTAAGCGATGATTCTGCCCAGATGGCGCTGGGCGAATTCCTGGAGCTCCTGGGCCGGTGCTGAAAAGATAAATTTCAGGAAGCCCAGTTCATTGAAATAGCTGATGTCACCGGTACCGAGGGTCTTCCCCAGTTCCAGGGCCACCTTTGCCTCCTGAAAACTCTGGTGCAGATCGGTTAAGCTGGCGGCCACGGAACCGATCCCGATATGGGTGTTTTGGACGCTGTTGGCCTCCAGGTTAGCCATCAGCTCCCGGACAAAACTGTCGCAAGACCCCATATATTGTTCTTTTGACAAATTAGCCAGGGAGAGAATAATCACCACATTTTCATTGATGACTGTGTAAATAGGGGCAGAAGAATTGAACAGGCCGGGTCCCAAGCGCCGGGCTGTATTGAGCCGGTCGGCAGGCGTATCCAGGACCAGGACGGCAAAGGGTCCCTCCAGGTGCCATTGCAAGCGCCGGGCTTTTTCATAAAGGGCAACCTTGGAATCATAATTGTTATACAGTACATCATAGGTAAACTCATCCAGGAGCCGTTCCCGGATGATCTCCTGGTCCAGGAGCTCCTTCAAAGCCAGCAACAGGGTCAAGGACAGTTGCCGGATGATCATTTTGTCCCTGGCCTCCAGTTCCCGGTAAGCACCCAGGACAATACAATAGCCGTACAGCCGGTCCGGCACTTGAATGGCAAAGCAGCTGTAGTTGATAAGTCCTTGTTCCGTTTCCCACAGTCCTTCCCGGACCAGGTTTTCATCCTCTGGCAAAGGGCTTTTGCGATCATTGTTTCTTCCCCGGGGAAGGGGGAAGAATTCGCCCACCCTCACACCGGTTCCCAAAGGGTCGTGGATCGCCATCACCCGTTTGACATCATCAGTGACAATAACCGGTTTGCCGATTTCCTCCGCCAACAGGGCAGCAAGATGGGGGATATCTCGTCCTTGAGCCAAGTCTTTGATTGCTTCCATGAATATTTCATTGCAAATCTTCGTTTTCATCTTCATCCCCTTTCCTTCCTGCATGACGCAGGACCTGTTTGCCCGGCTTCAGGGAGAGATAGCGAATGGAAGGTTGGGTTACCTGAAGCTTCAGCACTCCGTGCAATCGTTTCACCGCATCGGGAGCATGGGCTTTGAGATGCCAGATGTCTATTTGCCGTAGAGCCTGCACCGGACAGGCAGCAACGCAAAAAGGCATTTCCCCTTCGTCCAGCCTGTCGTAGCACAAGTCACATTTGACTGCTTTTCCGGTGGTGGGGTTGACCATGGGTGCTTCAAAAGGACAGCCCCTGGTGCAGGTCCCGCACCCGTTGCATTTTGACAAATCATGCATGACAATGCCATCCTGCCTTTTGCGGAAGGCCCGCTCCGGGCAGAGCCGCAGGCATTCCGGGTTGACACAATGGTTACATGAAGTGGAAAGAAAGAATTTCATGATCCGGGGCCCTTGGCGAAACTCCTGCATTTCCACATGGCGCAAGTAGATGCCGGGCGGTAGATTCTTGCCGGCGGCACAAGCCATGACGCAAGCCCGGCAACCTAAACAGCGGTTGGGATCAAACAGGAAACCTTTTTGTGATGGGGCCATCTTCTCACACCCTTGCTAAGTTTACCTGTGTACTGTTGAAGGCCAGTCCCTTGGCGCCGGAACATAACCGGCCCAGATCAGTATCAATTAAAGAAATGAGCTCGTTCAGTTCCATGTCATTCCGGGCATCGCAGCCAAGATAGACGGAGACCACATCCGGGGGAACGGAAGGCGACAGGCCGGCAGGCAGGATGATTTCCCCCAATTGATTATATACTTTGACTTTTGTCCCTTCTTCAATCCCTTTTAACAGGGCGGTCCGGGGATGCACCAGCACTTTGGATTTTCCCGACAATTCCTCCAGGGAGTTGCAGTTCCTGTACTGGGAGTTCAGGGTGGCGAAACTGCGCATGGGCAGCAGCCGGAAGGGATACTCACCGTGATCTTCCGTACCCGGGTTAAAGGAAGAACAGGGAGGAACAAAAAACTCATATTTCCCGGAAGGAGTCAAGAACACCCTGTCCTGCCAGGGGACTTGGGGCAAAGCAATCCTCCGGTATTGCTCGATCAGCTCTTGATAATGGGTGATGCCCAATTTGGGATAGAGGAGCTTCATCTCCAGATCCAGCCACTGGGCCGCTTCCCGTTCCACGGGAAAGGTGCTGGACCCGGGAGACAGCCTGTTTAATTCCAGGGCTAACCGGCGCATGATCTCAAAGTCGGGTTTACTCTCTCCCAGCGGTTCGATGGCTTTTTGATTGACGGCGGCGCCGTAATGCCAGTAGGAAACAACTATATCTTCGTATTCATAGTTGGAAGCTACCGGCAGGAAATAGTCTGCATACCGGGCGGTGGCGGTCAGGAACAGGTCCGCTACCACCACGGTCCTGATGGATTGCAATGTTTTCTTGACCGCATTGGCATTGGGGGCTCTGGCCACGGGGTTATGACCGGCCACCCACAGGAATTCAATGGGAGGTTCCAGGGCGGCAAGTTCTCCAAATCGTCCCGTACCTACCTGGCGATGACCCCATTGTCCCTGGCTGCCGGGAATACCCTTGCTGCCTTCCGGTGGCTTGATGGAGGCAAATGCTCCGGCGAATTCCCAGGGATCAAAGGTGGCATAGTGGATGTTGCCGCCGGGGAGGCCAATGTTTCCCGTCATGGCCGCCAAATCGGCAATGGTGCGGAAACCGCCTCCTCCCATGGAGGTGTGCTGTACCCCGGCGCCCAGCCAAATGGTCATGGGCTTGGTGGTGCCGATGAGGTAAGCCAGCTTCTTGATTTCCTCCACAGGAACGTCAGTGGCCGAGGCGACAGCGGCCAAACTCAGTTGTTCCAGGGAGGCTTGACACTGGGTCCAGTTTTCGGTACTACCGTTAAGGAACTCTTGATCCACCAGGTTTTCCTCTGCCAAAATCTTGGC
>JAAZDD010000165.1 GCA_012512955.1 Clostridia bacterium | reverse complement strand
CCAATTTACGCAACTGGTTTTTCTGTTCCCCAATCTCCCGGTTTCTACCTAAAAGACCGCTTCCCACATTCTTGTGGCTGCCTCCCGTCAGGGATCCTCCGGGAAACAAGATGTCACCGTCAAGAGTGACTATTTTCAGGGAATAACGGCTCTTGCGGGCAAGGAGGCGACCGGTAGCCAAGTCCCTGACCACAATGATGTTCCCTAATAAATAATCCAGCACCTTTTCCAACCCCGGAACGATTTCCACCAGGTCGGAAGCTACCCCCAACACCCCCTTCTCCCCCAGCAGGGGATGGTACTCCTTGGCCAGCAAGCGGGGCTTCAGGGTATTTAAAGGAAGAAATGTTGCTCGACCTGCATTTTCTTTTTTCAGCCACTGGATGGCTGCCTGGGCATCTTCATCGGTTTCGGTTACCAGGTTTTGAACAGCGCTGCCCAAAGCCGTTTCCACAGCCCTTTCGTATTGAGAAGGGACTTTCAGCAGCTCACCGACTACCCCCAGAATAGAGAGTTCACCTTGGGCCACAGGCTTCCTTAGCAAATTACGGACACCGGCCTGATAACCCTCCAGGTTTTCCTTCATTTCCTCCAGGACTTTGATCCGGGAAGAAATGCCGTGTTTGGCCTGGCTCAGCAATTGAAGTTCCTTGGTCAGGTCCCCAAGGAGCTGATGAATCTTTTGTTGGGTATCACTGTTTTCCCTCCGGGCTTGTCCCATCTGAACCAGTCTCTCCCGGTATTCGGAAAGCTTAACCTCATTGGCTTCCAACTGTTCCTGTAGCTCCTGCCGGTGGCGTTCCAGGGTTCCTTCGTTTTCTTTTAATTTCAGGGACTGCTGTTTCAGATTCTTCAGTTCAAATTGCAGTTCCAATTGCTTGTTATTTAAGGTCACCACTTTTTGTTCTGCATCAAAGAGATTCTCCTTTAACCGGTTGTCCCTTTCCCGGCATTCAGCCAGCTCCTGCCGGTAGGTTAACAGTTGGCTCTCCCCGGCGGCCACTGCCTCCTCCTGGGGAGTGCTGGCCGCTAGCAACAGGTCATATTCCTGTTGCAGCTTGGCGCATTCCTCTTCCAGTTGGGCTCTTTTGGCCTCGTTCTGTTTTTGTTCCTCATGCAGTTGAACTTCCCTGTCCTGAACTGATACTATCCGGTCCTTGGCGATAGTGATTTCGCCTTGAATTTGACTTAGCTCCTTTTGCCGCCGGTACAGCTCTTCCTGCAGTTTTCCCAGTTGTTCTTCCAGGTTTTGTTTGGTTAACTTGCTTTCCTCCCACCGGGTGGTTAGCAGCGCATGATTGGCCTCCAGTTCCCAAAGCCTTTTTTCCAGTTCTTTTTCCTGCTCCTGCACTTTTACCCGTTCCAAGCTCATTTTTTCCAAATCCAGGCAGGATAGGCTGATTTCTAAGGCTTCCAGTTCCCGGCTCCATTCCAGGTGTTGCCTGGCTTTTTCCGCTTCTTCTTTTAAAGGCGGCAAATTTTGCTCAATCTCAAACAGGAGATCCTGTAAGCGGTCCAGATTAGCACTGGTACTTTCCAACTTCCTGGCAGCCTCTATTTTCCGGTTCCGGTAACGGATGATGCCGGCCGCTTCTTCAAACAGGGCCCTCCGTTCTTCCGGGCGGGAACTCAGGATAGCGTCAATCTGCCCCTGACCGATAATGGCAAAAGCTTCTTTCCCTACGCCCGTATCGTGGAAAAGTTCTTGAATATCTTTTAAACGGCAAGGTACCTTATTTATCAAAAACTCACTTTCACCGGAACGATAAACTCGCCGGGAAACAGTAACTTCGTCGAATGCCAAAGGTAAAAGGCCGGAAGCATTGTCGAACACCAAAGTCACCGCTGCCATTCCTAAAGGTTTCCTGCTTTCGCTGCCGTTGAAAATAACATCTTCCAGCTTAGCACCCCTTAAAGTCTTGATGCTCTGCTCCCCCAACACCCACCGGAGGGCATCACAAATTTTGCTCTTCCCGCTGCCGTTGGGGCCCACAATGCAGGTGATGCCTGGTCCGAATTCCAGTTTTGTTTTGTCGGCAAAGGATTTGAAACCATGAATCTCCAGGGATTTTAGATACAAGCCTCTTACATCCAACCCGCGATGATCATACTTCAATATTTTAACATGAAATAGGCAAACCGTTGCAAAAAAATAAGCTGCCCTTGCAGCTTATTTACGGTTTTGCAGTTGTGCCAAGGCCAACTGGGCAGCCTGCTGTTCCGCTTCTTTTTTGCTCTTGCCTGTTCCTGTGGATACCAGCTGCCCTTTCAGGATAACACCGGCTTGGTACCGCTTGTCATGATCCGGACCGACCTCTTTTAAGATCTGGTAAGTAACCACATCTTCAAACCGCTTATGAACCAGTTCCTGGAGCATGGTCTTGTAATCCCGGTTCTTGCCTTGCGCCGCTTCTTCAATTTCCTCCTGTAACAACCTAAGGACCAATTTCCTTGTCTCCCCCAAACCCTGATCCATAAAAACGGCACCGATGATTGCTTCCACGGCATCACTGAGGGTTGAGGAACGGGTACGCCCTCCGGATAAATCTTCTCCTTTACCCAAGAGCAGGTACTTACCGATTTCAAATTTAATTGCCTGGCGGGCCAAGGAGGCCTCGCAGACCACCGCCGCCCTCATCCGCGTTAAATCTCCTTCCGCCTTATTAGCAAAGTTGGTAAATAAATACTCAGCTACAATCATTCCTAATACAGCATCCCCCAAAAACTCCAGACGTTGATTATCTTTCAGCCTCAAATTGGGATGCTCCGCTTTATAAGTGCGATGAGTTAAAGCTTCATTCAACAAGTCCCAGGAATTCATCCGGATAGCCAATTTCGTTGCTAGTTCCTGTAGTTGTTCCATTCGCGGTCCATTCATGTTTGAAGCCCTCCCGGTCCTAAGCCTCCAACACCTTCAACACAATAGATGCATTGTGTCCTCCAAAACCAAAGGAATTGGATAAGGCCACCCGGACCTCAGCCCTGCGAGCCTGGTTGGGTACATAGTCCAGGTCACATTCGGGATCCGGATTTTCGTAATTGATCGTTGGGGGGATCACCCCTCTGTTAATAGCTAGCAAACAAGCAATCGCTTCAATGGCCCCTGCAGCCCCCAGCAAATGGCCGGTCATGGACTTGGTGGAACTGATAGGGATTTGAGAAGCTCGTTCCCCAAAAACCTTTTTTATAGCCATGGTTTCCAGTTTATCGTTCAAATCGGTGGAAGTACCGTGGGCATTAATATAATCCACATCCCCGACCGCCAGACCACCGTCTTGCAGAGCCAAGGCCATGGCTCTGGCCGCTTGATCCCCGCCGGGAGCAGGAGCCGTAATATGGTAAGCATCGGCTGTACAGCCGTACCCGGCCAGTTCTCCGTATATTTTTGCTTTCCGTCCCCGGGCATGCTCCAGGGATTCTAAAATCAGAATGCCTGCTCCTTCACTCAGGACAAAGCCGTCCCTGTCCTGATCAAAAGGCCGTGAAGCTTTTTGGGGTTCATCATTTCTGGTAGACATGGCTTTCATGGCACAGAATCCGGCCATGGAGGCAAGGGTCACTCCCGCCTCAGTACCACCGGTAATGACCACATCCGCAACACCCCGTTGAAGCAATTTAAAAGCTTCTCCAATGGCGTTAGTGGCTGAAGCACAGGCACTGACCACCGTGTAATTGGGTCCTCGGGCATCAAGCATGATGGAAATATGCCCGGCGGCCATGTTGGCGATCATCATTGGCACAAAAAAGGGACTTACCCTACCGGGACCTCTCTCCAACAGCGTCCGGTGCTGGTCCTCAAAGGTCTGAATTCCGCCAATTCCGGAGCCCAGCACCACGCCAACCCGCTGTTTGTCCACTTGTTCAAAGTCCAGGGCTGCATCGCTGATCGCCATCTTGGTAGCACTCAAAGCAAATTGGGTACAGCGATCCATCCGTCTTGCTTCCTTTTTATCCAGGTACTCCAACGGATCAAAACCTTTAACCTCACCGGCAATCCTGGTAGGCAGCGGGGAGGCATCAAAAAGAGTCACCGGCCCCAAACCGGATTGCCCCTCAATTAAAGCCTGCCAAAAAGGTTCAATTCCTATTCCTACCGGAGAAATGACTCCAATGCCGGTTACTACTACCCGCTTTTTCAACCTAATTACCTCCTTTCCTAACATTTTCCTGCCTCATCCAGCAACCGTTGAAAGATTTCCCGCACCGATAAGATCTCCTTGATTTGACTCACTTTAGTGCCGGCAAACACCAAACCTTCTTTCAGGAAACCCTTCTGGGCATTTTCCAGTGCCGTCAAAATACAAAAATTGCGGGAACATTTTTTTAGACAATTTCTGCACTGCCAGGAAGACAGAGGGGCCTTCCTTTCCAGCATTTTCACGAACTCATTACGAATCCCTCTTCCCGGTAAACCTGCCGGGCTGTCGATTAAAACCACATCTTTTTCACCGGCCTCAACATACAGTTGCTTATACTCATTCGAAGCATTAGATTCTAGGGAGGCAGCAAACCTGGTACCCATCTGCACCCCGTCGGCTCCTGCCGACAAGGCTTCCACAATATCCTTACCGGTCAGGATACCGCCCGCTGCAATAACCGGTATTCTTACCGCTTCCCGGACAGAGGGCAAGAGTTTCCGCAAGGGTTCCAAAGTGCCCAAATGTCCCCCGGCCTCGGTGCCTTCCACGATCACAGCAGCTGCCCCCAGTCCCTCCGCCAGTTTAGCCAGACGGGAGGTGGCTACAATGGGAACGATTGGCTTGTTGTACTTCCGACCCCATTGAAACATGTCCCTGGAGAAGCCGGCCCCTGAAATAACCAGATCAATCCCCTCCTCAAGAGCCGCCGTTACCAGGGCTTGGAATTCCCGTATCGCAAACATAACATTGACACCGATAATACCTTTACTTAAACTTCTGGCCTGCCTGATTTCCTGCTTCAGTTCCCCTACGGTCATTCCCGTTCCGGCGATGACCCCAATACCACCTTCGTTGGCTACAGCTGCAGCCAAAGGAGCGGTAGAGATCCGCACCGCCATTCCTCCCTGAATAATGGGCAACCGCGCCTCAAGATTTCCTATTCGCAGTTTCGGAAGCTGCATCATCATTCCCCCATAGCCAAAATAAACTAACGGCATTATTGCCTTTATACTCCACCAGTAAAAATCCCGTAGAAAACTACGGGACCATGATCAGCTGATTTTTTGAGTCACATACTCCACCGCTGCTTTGACCGTGACAAGCTTTTCAGCATCCTCATCAGGTATCTCTAAACCAAATTCTTCTTCCAGGGCCATTACTAACTCCACCACGTCCAAAGAATCTGCATTCAGAGATTCAAAGGAAGTCTCCATGGTAACCTCATCTTCTTCCACACCTAATTGTTCCACTACGATAGCTTTAATTTTTTCAAAGACTGTTGACAAAAATCTCACCTCCTTCCACTGATTTTATTACCAATTTGTTACATAGTCAAGCCGCCGTCCACCGTAATAATTTGACCGGTAATATAGCCAGCCTTTTCCGAGGCCAGAAACACCGCCACATGGGCAATTTCTTCAGGACTGCCAAGCCTCCCCAACGGAATTGCTGCCGCCAGTTCTTCCTGGCCCTCTTTAACCAGTTTCTCGGTCATGTCGGTGGCGATGAATCCGGGGGCGATCCCGTTCACCAGGATGTTCCGGGAAGCCACCTCCTTGGCTAATGATTTAGTAAAGCCGATTAAGCCGGCCTTGGCGGCGGCATAATTGGACTGGCCGGGATTGCCTGTTATACCGGACACGGAAGTGATATTGATGATCCGTCCCCACCTTTGTTTTATCATGGGCTTTAACACCAGTTTGGTACAATTGTAAACCCCGGTCAGGTTAGTCCGTAAAACTTCTTCCCAATCGTCCAGACTCAGCCGCAGCAACAAATTGTCCCTGGTAATACCGGCATTATTCACCAAAATATCCACCCGGCCAAAAGACGCTAAAACACCATCCACCAGGGTTTTGGCCTCATCCCACCGGCTGACGTCAGCCTTAAAGGGAAGGGCTTTCCCTCCCAAACTGCCGATTTCTTCACAAAGGCCCTTGGCCTTCTCTTCATTACCCACATAGTTGACTGCCACCTGGCAACCTTCTTTAGCCATGGCCAGGGCAATAGCCCTGCCAATTCCTCTGGAACTTCCCGTCACTAACGCCACCTTACCTGCTAAGAGCACCGGTTCACCTCCTCAAGCTTGGAAACAGTAGCCTGCAAACTCTCCTCATCTTCCACATTAAGCAGAGTTACCTCTTTCACCGTCTTTTTAATCAAGCCGGTAAGTACTTTACCAGGGCCTACCTCAATAAAGGTTCTTACCCCTTGCCGGTACAGGAACAAGATACTTTCTTCCCAGCGTACGGGCCTGCTTACCTGCATGGCCAGATTGAAAGCGATCCTTTCCGGTTTGTCTTCCGGTTCCGCCGTCACATTGGCGACTACCGGCAATTTTGGCAGCCGTAAGGTTACTTTCTCCAAGGCCTGAGCCAAAGCTTTCCCTGCCGGCTCCATCAGGCGTGAATGGAAGGGGCCGCTGACGTTCAAAGGGATTACCCGTTTAGCGCCTTTGTTTTTGGCCAGTTCCATGGCCCGGCTGATACCCTCCCGGTAGCCGGCAATCACCACCTGTCCGGGACAGTTAAAATTGGCTGGCTCCACCCAACTTTCGGCGGCCGCTTCCAGGCAGAGTTCCGTGACCGCCTCCGGGCTCAAACCAAGAATTGCAGCCATGCCGCCCACACCCTGGGGAACCGCTTCTTCCATCAGTTGACTTCTTAACATCACCAGCTTCAGGGCCTCGGTAAACTCCAGCACACCGGAGGCCACCAGGGCACAATACTCACCCAGACTGTGGCCCGCCAGAAAATCCGGTTCAATTCCCCGGGAACGCAATACCTGGAAACAAGCCATGTTCACCGTTAGCAAAGCCGGTTGGGTATTGACCGTCTTTTTCAACTCTTCCTCGGGACCTTCGAAACAGAGCTGGGATAAGGAAGGTTTAAGGGAATCAGCCTCCGCAAACACCTGTTTCGCCAACGGGTATTTTTCGGTCAATTCCCGTCCCATCCCAGGATATTGAGAACCCTGTCCCGGAAAGACTACCGCGATTTTTCCCTTCATTGTTTCACCTAGCCTAACCTGAGAGCTTCCAACCCTTGCAAAACTGCCGCGGCTCCCTCCATGAGATCCCTGATGATTTCCGCTGCAGGTTCTTCCTTTTGAATCATGGCGCTGATTTGACCGGCCATGACGGATCCCATTTGCACATCGCCTTCTACAGCGGCCAGGCGTAACCGACCCCTGCCCAACTCCTCATACTGTGCCATCGTTGCATTTTGCTTCTGGAGGTTGAAAAACTCCCGGGTCAATTTATTTTTTAACACCCTCACTTCATGACCGGGTAGACCGGTCAAAACAGTATCCCTGTCTTTGGCAGCGATGATTGCTTTTTTATAATTGCTGTGAACAGGGGATTCCGTGGCACAGACAAATCTGGTGCCCAACTGTACCCCTTTTGCTCCTAAAGCCAAAGCAGCCACCAATCCCCGCCCGTCGGCAATGCCGCCGGCGGCAATAACGGGAATGGAAACAGCATCGACTATTTGCGGAACAAGAGCCATGGTGGTCAATTCCCCTACATGCCCACCGCATTCCATTCCTTCCGCAATCACCGCATCGGCACCGGCCCGCTCCAGGCGTTTAGCCAAGGCCACTGATGACACCACCGGGATCACTTTCACTCCCTTTTCTTTAAAAGCAGCCATATGTTTGCCGGGATTACCGGCGCCCGTGGTGATCACCGGTACCCTTTCTTCCAGCACCACCTGAACCACATCCTCCACAAAGGGGGATAAATAATAGACATTTACTCCGAAAGGTTGATCGGTTATTTCCTTAACTTTCCTAATCTCTTCCCGCACTACCTGGGGAGGTGCATTTCCGGCACCAATGATCCCCAAACCTCCCGCCGCTGACACGGAAGCAGCCAAATCTCCATTGGCAATCCAAGCCATGCCCCCCTGAAGGATCGGGTATTGAATACCCAGCAAATCACATAATTCCGTATGCAGCACCTTCCTCACCTGTAAACATCTCCTCCTTATTTAGCCCAACGCAAGGCTACCCCGCCCCAGGTCAGTCCTGCGCCAAAAGCAACCAGCAACAGCAAATGACCTTTGTGGAATCTGCCTGCCCTTGCCGCTTCATCCAAGGCTACAGGTACCGAAGCACAAGACATGTTACCATATTTATCCAGATTTGTATAGACTCTGTCCGGGGATAACCCCAGCCTTTTGAGTGCGGCATCGACAATGCGGATATTGGCTTGATGGGGAATCAAAAAATCAATATCTTCCCGGGACAAGCCGCATTGTTCCAGTAGGTGAAGTGCGGCCTCCCCCATGGCCTTTACCGCAAATTTGAACACTTCCTGTCCATCCATGCGCAGGTAATGAAGCCCTTTGGCCACACTTTCCCCGGAAGCCGGACAGCGGGAACCGCCTCCAGGCATATGAAGAAGGTGACCGCCGCCCCCGTCTGCCCTCAGGTAGCTACCCAAAATACCATTCCCCGGATCAGCAACAGCCTCCAGGACTACGGCCCCTGCCCCGTCACCAAACAAAACACAGGTACTCCGATCGGACCAATTGGTGATCCTGCTCAAGGCATCACCACCAATGACCAAAGCAGTGCGGTACATCCCTGTTTCTAAGAACTGGGCAGCAGTTGCCAGGGCATACACAAATCCGGTACAGCCTGCAGACAGGTCAAAGGCTGCAGCCTTTACCGCTCCTAACCTTTCCTGGACAAGACAAGCGGTAGCCGGGAAAAACATATCCGGGGTAACTGTCGCCACCACAATTAAATCCACCCCGGCTGCATCCATGCCGGCATCCTCCAGCGCCCGTTTGGCCGCCTCAACACACATATCCGACGTAGCCCGGTCCTCAGCCAAAATCCTTCTTTCCCGAATCCCGGTTCTTGTCCGGATCCACTCATCGCTGGTATCCACCTGTTGGGCCAAATCATCATTAGTTATTATTTTGTCCGGCAGGTAGCTGCCGGTACCGGTAATCACCGCTTTCATAGGTTCCTTCATCTTGTCGAATCTCCCTTGACATTGTTGGCGATACTCATTTCAATCAATTGGAGCATGTTTTGCTCGGCGCAATCGGCTGCTACTTTAATGGCATTGGTAATGGCACGGGATTTGGAACTGCCGTGGCAAATAATACTGATCCCTTTCACACCCAATAAGGGAGCTCCCCCGTACTCGGCGTAATCAATTAAACCCTTAATGTTTTTCAAGCCCGGTGCCACCAAGAATGCCCCCAGTTTAGTTTTGAAGGTACGGGTCATTTCCTCCTTCAAAAGCTGAAAGACGGCACCGGCTAAACCTTCTGCCAATTTAAGAGCTATGTTGCCCACAAAACCGTCACAGACCACTACGTCTGCCGCACCCTGGGGCAAGTCTCTGCCCTCCACATTACCCACAAAATTCAGTTGGGATTCTTTCAACAGTTGATAAGCAGCCTTAGCCGCATCATTACCTTTATTTGGCTCAGTGCCGATGTTTAACAGCCCCACCTTGGGATTGTCCCTCCCCAAGATCTTTTCCGCATAGATGCTGCCCATAACGGCAAACTGCAGCAAATGTTCCGGCCCCACATCGGTATTTGCTCCCACATCCAGCAGGATGGAATGTTTGGTTACCGTGGGAAACAAAGTGGTGATGGCGGGACGCAAAATCCCTTTGATGCGTCCTAGAATCAGCAAGGCTGCTGCCATTTGGGCACCGGTGCTGCCGGCGGAGACGAGGGCAGACGCTTCCCCGGTTTTGACCAATTCGGTAGCCACAGCAATGGAAGTACCTTTTTTCCGGCGGATAGCCAAAGCCGGAGGTTCATCCATAGCCACTACCTCCGGGGCATGGATTAACTTTATCTTGTCCGTCTTACTGTACTTGGCCAGTTCATTTGCCAATACATCTTCCTGGCCCACTAAAAAAATTTCATACTGGTGTAGTTGTGCTGCTTCTACAGCTCCCTTCACTATTTCCGCCGGGGCATGATCTCCTCCCATGGCATCTACGGCGATCCTCAATTATCATCCACTCCTTGTTTAGGCACGGTTACAATAAACTGTCCTCTAAAAACAAGATCCTTTCCTACTGAGGAATAAACTGAAATTAAGTATGTATTTCCTCTTTGCACTTTCACTACCCCTTTGGCAATGACCCGCTCCCCCAATTTAACAGGCCTTTTATAACGAACTCTGGCACTTCCGGTTAAAACCACCGGAGCATCGATCAAAGCTACCGCCAGGGAATTAGCCTGGGCAAAGAGATAGTGCCCCCTGGCGATTTGCTTTTTTTCCAGCACCATCGTCTCATCGATCTCCAATAAGGAAATGCCGTTTTGATTAAGACGGAGATCGATCAACTCCCCAACTACTTCCTTGGCCTCCAGGGATTTCACTTTGGCGTAGGCGTTTTGAGCCATATTTTTCACTCTTTCCCGGACCTGGGGAATGTCCAAGGCAAGCCGGTCCAACCGGATGGTCTGAACACTGACCGAAAAATGCTCCGCCAGCTCCCGGTCAGTGGCAAAGGGATTCTCATTTAGATAAGCCAAAAGTTTCTCTTGTCTTCTCCTTTTGCTAAGGGGCAATTTCTCCATGCTGACCACCTTTAGTACCTGCTGCTAATACCAGCTTATTAAAGTATATTATAGGCGTAAACAGAATGCAACCTTTTTCAGGCAAATAAAAAAAGCAAGGATCCAATTCTTTCCTTGCTTTTCCGACATTTGAGCTTACTGGTCGCCGGCAACTGCCTTGCCTTTATAGTAACCACAGGATGGGCACATGGTATGAGACAGCCTCATTTCATGGCACTGAGGACACTCGGTTAAAGTGGGGCCTGTAGTTTTCCGCCACTGGGAACGACGCTTATTCTTACGAGAATGGGATTGCCTCCTCTTTGGTACACCCATTTGAAAACCCTCCTTTCAGTTCTTGTCCTTTAACAGTTTTTTGAGTACTTCAAATCGGGGATCTACTTGCTCATGCTCACAGTTGCAACCGGCATCGGCTCTGCTTCCACAGTAGGGACACAAACCCCGGCACTCCTCAGAACATAAGAATTGCATTGGAAGTGATAAGTAGATGCTCTCCCGAATTAAACCATCAAGCTGCAACGTATCTCCGGAATAAACCTGTCCCGGAAATTCTTCTTCCTCATCCACCGGAGATTTGCCCTCCTGGTAAAATTTGCCTTCAATCTCCGTCACCACCGGATATTCCACCGGTTGGAGACAACGACTGCAGACCGTCTGCAAAGCAGTTCTCAACTCCCCCTGGGCATAAATGCTGCCACCTTTCCCGCTTTCCAAAGTCAAATTAACCGCCAGCGGTTGGGTAAAAACCAGTACTTCACCCTGCCAACTCAAAGGTTCTGCCGGTTTCCCGGTAAGTTCCACCTGGTGCCTCCGGCCGGGACTCCTTTTCACCTGAGACACATCAACTTGCAATTTTCTCACCACCAATAGCAAAAACGCCAAAAATTATTATACTTTAACTGCTTAACAGGTGTCAATCCGGTTAAATGACATCGGCAGCTATTTCTTGGGTATCTTTCGCGATCATCAATTCCTCATTGGTAGGGATCACAAACACTTTTACCTTAGAATTTCCGGTGGAAATCTCCGTTTCTTTCCCCCGTGCCTGATTTTTGTCCCGATCAATAATAATTCCCAAATATTCCAGCCCGCTACAAACAGCCTCCCGCATTTCCGGGGAATTTTCTCCCAACCCGGCAGTGAAAACCAATAGATCAAGACCGCCTAAAGCAGCTACATAAGCTCCGATATACTTTTTCACATCATAAGCGAAAACATCCAAAGCCAATTGGGACCTTTGGTGACCCTCACGGGCCTTTTGTTCCAGATCCCGGAAGTCACTGGAAACACCGGAAATTCCCAAAACACCGCTTTTCTTGTTCATCAGCTCATTTAAGTCGTCTACATCCAATCCTTCTTTTTCCATCAAAAAAGTCACAATCGCCGGATCAATGATACCGCAACGGGTACCCATGGTCAATCCCTCCAAAGGAGTAAAGCCCATACTGGTATCCACGGACCTGCCCCCATTTACGGCCGCAATGGAAGCCCCGTTACCTAAATGGCAGGTAATTATTTTTAATTCTTTCAATGAACGACCCAATAGCTCTGCCCCTCGCTGGGCCACATATTTATGGGAAGTACCATGAAAACCATACCGGCGAATTCCGTACTTTTCGTATAGCTCATAAGGCAGACCATACAGGTAGGCATAAGGAGGCATGGTTTGGTGAAAAGCCGTATCAAAAACCGCCACTTGAGGTACTCCGGGCAAAATAGCCAGGCAAGCCTCGATTCCCTTGACGGCAGGAGGATTATGTAACGGAGCAAGTTCATAGAGTTTCTTAACAGTCTCTAATACTTTACTATCTATTAAGACGGAACGGGCGAATTCACTGCCTCCGTGCACAAGACGATGCCCGACCGCATTAATTTCATCAATATTTCCGAGGACTCCGTGTTCATTATCTACCAGGAAATCCAAAACCATCTTGATAGCTGTACTGTGATCGGGAATATCCATCTGAAAGGACCGTTTTTCACCGTCCTTTTGATGGTTTAATACCGCTCCCTCCAATCCAATTCGTTCCACTAATCCTTTTGCCAAGACCATTTCCTGCTGCATATCAAACAACTGGTATTTAACCGACGAACTCCCTGAATTCAATACTAAAATTTTCATGTGGTTTTAGCCTCCTTCGCGATTGTGTGCGACAATGATTTTTTGCAGTTAAGACCGTCTTCTGTGAGGAGAGACCTGATCATAGGAACAGCTTGCCTGGCCGCTTCTTCCCCGATGGAAATACATTCCTTGTAACGATTAAATTCAGAACTGGCAACATGGGCCAGGTTTGGCTGAATCAAGATATCTGCTTCCGGCAGATAATGCTGGGCCACTTCCCGCTCCATCAATTCAATGGCATTCAAAATGACGTCAAAAATAGTGGCTATTTTAACTTCCTTTTCCTTTTCACCCCCAAACTTCACATCAACGGCAATCACAAGATCGGCGCCAAATTCCTTTGCCACTCTCACGGGAACCCGTTCCAAAACGGCCCCGTCCACCAAAAGCCTACCACGCCAGCGTTTGGGAGTAATCACACCGGGAATGGCGATGCTTCCTCTTACCGCCTCAGCCACATTTCCTTCGTTGATCACTACCTTTTCCCCTTTTTCAATATCCACTGCTACCACATAGAGGGGAATACTTAGCTGGGAAAAATCCTTGTCTTTGGTCAGGAGTTTCAGCATTGCCTCCAGGCGGTGTCCCCTGATTAAGCCCAATTTAGGTACAGCCAAGTCAAAAAGCTGCTTTTGGGGCATCTGATCCATCATTTTTTCCAATAATCCCAAATCCGCCCCGGCAGCGTAGAGGGCCCCGAAGATACTACCCATACTGCAGCCTGCTATTAAGTCAATAGGGATTTTTTCCTTCACCAATACTTTAAGTACTCCCAAATGGGCAAAACCTTTGGCAGCCCCGCCTCCCAGGGCTAACCCCACTTTAGGAGTTTTGGTCATCCCCTTGCCTCCTTACTTAGCCCCCTTCAAAGTTTTCCCGGAAACAGGGTGCTAGAAAACATGACATCAGTATAGATTATAAAAGAAGATTGCCGGAGGTCAACCAAATGCATTTTAGTCTCCTCTCACCAAAGGATAAGCAAGCCATAGGATTCCTCTTGCGGTTGGCTGTTCCCGTCTTGCTTGGGATAGTGATGATCCTTTTTCCCGAAAATATTTTTCCTGCCGCAAAAAGGGGGATTGATTCCTGGTGGCATGTGGTTTTTCCCGGCCTGTTTCCTTTCTTCGTCATCTCAGAACTGATGTTCCAATTCGGTGTGGTTCATTTCCTCAGCGTTTTCCTGGAACCGGTCATGCGTCCCTTGTTCAACGTACCCGGTGCAGGGGCTTTAGTTCTGGCCGCCGGGTATACTTCCGGCGCCCCTATCGGAGGAGTGATGACCGCCCATTTAAAAGAGCGGCACCTGGTGGATCAAGAAGAGGCCGCCCGTTTGGTAGCTTTCACCAATAACGCTTCTCCCCTGTTCATGCTCAGTTCCATTTCCATCGGTTTCTTAAACCTGCCTCAAGCAGGCTGGCTCCTGGCCACCGGTCATTATGCCGCCAACTTACTGGTGGGAATACTGCTGAAAAGGCTTTCTCCGAAAAAGGAGAGGTTGGGAATCAACTATTCTTTGAGGCAGCTTTTCCTGCTGGGATTGAGTAAAATGGAACAAGCCGGCCGGGAGGCCGCCAAACCGCTGGGGCATCTATTAGGTGATGCCACCAAAAAGGCCATGCAGAACATCCTGGTGGTAGGGGGCTTTATAATTTCTTTTTCCGTATTAATCGAAATTATGTCCATTATGGGCTTGCTTGGCTTCGCCGGCAATCTGTTGGAACTGGTGCTTCAGCCCCTGGGTCTGGACCCCAACTTGGCGGTACCCCTTGCCAGCGGCATGCTGGAAATGACCATTGGCATCAAGATGGTCTCTGAAAGCAAGGCACCCTTACTCCAGCAATTAATCTGTATCAGCCTCCTGCTTGGCTGGGCAGGTTTGGCAGTACATGCCCAGGTAGCCGCCTTTATCAGCGCAAAGGGTATCAGCCTTGTTCCATATTACCTGGCCAGAATATCACAAGGATTGTTGGCGGCGATTTTCACTTTCCTCTTGGGTTGGACTATATTACCCGGCATCAGTTTGGAGGTCCTGGCCCCGGAAACAGTCTCGGCTTGGGACATCGCATTAAACAGTATCAAGACCATGTTTCTGCTCCTGGCTTTACTGTTGAGTATCAGCGTACTGCTGACCTTCTGGCAAAGGCTGCTCAGGGTCCTCTAATGCTTACTACCCTGCGTTTACCTTCATTCCCTGCAATTCATTCCTGCCCTCGCGAATACTGGCCAGGGCCTTGTTCAGGTTTTGCTCCAATTGTTCCAAGATCTGGTCCGCATAGGCAGTGGCCCCTTCCCTCATTTCCGTTTCCATGGCTTTGGCTCTGGCCAATAATTCCTGAGCTTTTTGCTCAGCTATTTTCATAATTTCGCTCTCTAAAGCCATTTGCTCAATTTGGGCTTGGGTCTTTCTAATGGTTTGTTCCGCCTCTTGCTGGGCATCGGCCAACATCCGTTCCCTCTCTTTAGCAATCCATCTGGCCTGCCTGATTTCCTCCGGTAAAACGGAACGAATTTGATCGATACAGTCCAGGAGTTCTTCAGCATCAACCACCGCTTTGCCCGTTAAAGGAATCCTGGAACTGCTTTCGATGATGTCTTCCATCTCATCCAAAATTTCAAATACGTCCATCGCTTTACTCCTCCTTTATCTGCTCAATAAACAACAGCACCGTATCTCCGTAATGCTTTTCCTTTACAAGCTTAAAACCTGACACGGGTTGAAAGGACGGATTTCTGTTGCTTCTTTCCCAGATAATGAGCCCTCCGGGGCTGAGCAACTGTTTCTCTGCTATGGCATCCAATACCTGAACGCTTATTTCATTATCATAATCATAAGGAGGATCCATGAAGATTAGATCGAAAGCTCCTCCCTCATAGCTTCTGAGAAAGGACAGTGCATCCATTTTGACCACGGTAGCCTGGGCAGCCATTCCGGCCTTGGCAATATTGGCCGCCAGCACCTGCCTGGTCACAGGGTTTGTCTCCACAAAGACGGCTTTGCCGGCTCCCCTGCTCAATGCTTCCAGACCCAGAGCTCCTGTACCGGCAAAAAGGTCCAAAACTAAAGCACCTGTCTCCCGCCCCTGGATCACGTTGAACATGGCTTCTTTAACCCGATCAGCCGTTGGTCTGGTAGCATATCCTTTCGGTGCTTTTAAGCGTAATCCTTTCGCTTTACCCGCTATGATTCGCATTTTCCATATCCACCCATAGCTATTATAGCACATCCTAGAATTGTAATTGATAGATGTTCAGCAAAAATCGTCAATTTATAAAAAAATTTTCCTCGTCTTGAATATTATTATAGCCAATCGCCTATAATATTTACTGGTAAAGCGCTTTACAGAAGAGCTTAGTGGTTATTATTAATAACCCTCCCCCATGAGCTCTTCCTCCGGTTTCTCCTCTCCCAGTCCCTATAGGCGAATAATAATGGTACCTAACGCCTATAGGGACAACGAAAGTCAAGGCTGCCTACGGGCGGCCTTATTTTTATTGACAAACAGTCGGAAAGTTCTACAAATTTTCCGACTGTTTGTCATAATGCAGGAAATTTTCTGACCATGGTGAATAGTTATTCATATTAAAAGAGTCATACAGGAGGAACACCATGGACCTGGAAAAACTGCACCACTTGTTTTATCCGAAGAGTATAGCCATTGTCGGCGCTTCCACCAATCCACTGAAGCCGGGAGGACAACCCTTGGCCGCTTTGCTGTCAGCCGGCTATCCCGGCAAGCTCTTTCCCATCAATCCCAGGTATACAGAGATTAACGGTTTAGAATGCTACCCCAATCTTAAAGCAGTAGAAACAAAAATTGATCTGGCCATTATTGCCGTGCCTGCCCAGGATGTGCCCGGTGTCCTGCAGGAATGTGGGGAAACGGGAGTTAAGACGGCAATTATCTTTTCTTCCGGTTTTGCGGAAACCGGGGAAGCAGGAAAAAAATTACAGGAGGAACTACTGGCAGTTGCTCAAAACTACGGGCTGCGATTTGCCGGTCCCAATTGTTTAGGGATTGTGAATGCCCCGGCAAAAGTAATGGCCAACTTTGCCGTCAGCCACCACCCGGAAAAGGTGATCAAAGAAAACGCTTATGCTTTTATCAGTCAAAGCGGCGGTTTCGGCACCATTACCTACGCCGAAGCACAGAAACAAGGTTTAGGGGCCCAAATCCTGGTCAGCACCGGCAATGCAGCCGATCTGGATTTTACCACCTTCCTGGAATATATAGTCCGGCACACAGGGGTCAAAGCGGTGGCTGCCTACCTGGAAGGAGTCAAGGACGGCAAACGGTTTGCCCAGGTGGCAGATGAGGCTTTAGCCAAAGGAATTCCCTTAATTATTTTAAAAGTAGGCAAGCACCAGGTAGCCGCCCAAGCAGCCCGGTCCCACACGGGCTCCATGGTGGGAGACGATGATATCTACCAGGGGTTTTTCTTCCAAAAGGGGATTATCCGGGTTAACAGCGTAGAGGAAATGCTTCCTCTGCTCAGTCTTTTTGCCGACGGCAAGCTGCCCCAGGGTAACAGAATTGGCATTCTCTCTTCCTCCGGCGGCGGCAGTGTTTACCTGGCCGATCTATGTACTGATGCCGGTCTTGAGGTGGTGAAACTGGCGCCGGAAACCTGCCGCAAACTGCAGGAGAATCTGCCTGCCTTTATCACCGCCGGCAATCCTGTTGACCTCACCTCCCATGCCATGATGGAGGAAGGCATTCTTAAAAATGCCCTGGAGGCGGTCCTGGCAGATCCGGCGGTGGACCTGGTCCTGGTCTATTTCAACGTGGCCGGTGAACCTACCAGGCAGATTATCGGCCAACTGGAAGCAACTTACCGTAAAGCCTCCAAGCCAATCCTCTGCATCGGCTGGAGCCATAATGAAGAAGACCATTTGCTGGCCCAGGAGTTGATGCGTAAAGCCGGTATACCCCATACTCTCCAGGTGGAACACGGCGTGAAAGCGCTGGCCTCTTTGGCCCACTATTCCCGGCACCGCCGCACTCTCCTGGAAAGCCAGGAAGCCCCCAGGCTCTCACCCGGCACCGGCAACCCGGCCGTGGAATTTCTGTCCGGCCTAGGCTACAAAGAGCTTTCAGAACGGGAAGCAAAAAAGCTCTTGGAGCTATACGGGATTCCGGTAGCCAGGGAAGAAGTAGCCCGTTCCCCGGAAGAAGCAGTGGCCATCGCTAACTCCATTGGCTATCCGGTGGCCCTAAAGGTGCTGTCCCCTGATATCCTGCACAAAACCGAAGCAGGGGGCGTCATGCTGAACCTCCAGTCACCGGAAGCAATCGCTGCCGCTTACGATCAAATTATGACCAATGCCCGCTCTTTTAAACCGGAGGCCCGCCTGGACGGTGTTTTAGTGGCAGAAATGATTCCTCCCGGTAGGGAACTTATTTTGGGCATTAAAGCCGACCCTACCTTTGGGAACTGTGTTCTGGTGGGAATGGGAGGCATTTTCGTAGAGGTGATGCGGGATTTCGCTGCCGGAATTCCGCCCCTAAGCCAGGAGGAAGCCGCTTCTTTGCTGAGAAGGCTTAAAGGCTACCCCTTGCTGGAAGCCTTCCGCAATCAAGGTCCTGCGGACTTGGACAGCTTGCTGGCAGTGCTCCGACAGCTCAGCCGATTGGCCCTGGATTTGGAAGGAAAAATTCAGGAACTGGAAATCAATCCTTTGATTGTAGGCGAACAAGGCCAGGGAGTAAAAGCTGCAGATGCTCTAATCCTGCTCAAATAACACAAAAGCCAGTGTGTAACGATTACACCCTGGCTTTTTAGATTCTACTACATGGGTTTCTGAGGCTTTTGGGCCTCTTTCGCCTGGAACTGAACGCGATGGGAACAATTGCGGCAAATATAGACAGCTTCCGGATCCCGGGCTAAACGCTGATAATCTTTGTGAATTTTGGAAATTTCCTGCTCAGTTCCGCACAAGGAACATCGGATCTTCATGAGCCTTCACCTCTGGACACATTATACCATTATATACCTTCCAAAACAATTCCCATCTAAGAATAGAAATCGCTGCCTTGGGAAAATATGAAAATAACTGAATCAGAGGTGAAGCCATGAATAACAGACAACTATACAATAAATTAACCCCTTATATGGACCTGGCCGTGGAAGCCCACGCCCTGCTCCGGGGCGATACAGGCCAGGAAATCGGCGGGGTCAGGCACCGGCAAAGCCGTTTTTCCCATGGTCAGGTAACCACCATCACCATTTTGAACGAAGAAGGGGAAAAAGCCATGGGTCGCCCCAAGGGTACTTATGTTACCCTGGACTCCGTTGAACTGCGCCGGAACAACTGGGAAGCCCATAAAAACATTACCAGGAGTTTCGCCGCAACTTTGAAAACCATGATTGCCGAGGAAGGCCTGGGACCTTCCGATCCCATCCTGGTGGTGGGGCTGGGTAACTGGAATGCCACTCCCGATGCTTTGGGACCCAAAGTAGTCAATACCATCCTGGTTACCCGGCATATGTTTCAATACGCTCCGGAGGAACTTGCCGGAGGCTTGCGACCGGTCAGCATTCTGGCCCCCGGGGTCCTGGGGATCACCGGTATCGAAACGGCGGAGATCATCCGGGGAGTGGTTGACAGAGTAAAACCCAAACTGGTGATTGCCGTCGATGCCCTGGCTGCCGGCAGCGTAGACCGGATCGCCAGTACCATCCAACTGGCCAATACGGGCATCGCACCTGGTTCCGGCATTGGTAATCAACGAAAAGGAATCAATAAAGAGACCATGGGAGTACCGGTCATCGCCGTGGGAGTGCCTACGGTAGTCAACGCCATTGTCATTGCTTTTCAGCTATTTGGCCACGCGCTGGAAAACAACCCGGTTCTCAATCAATCCCTGTCCCAGGAGCAAATGGAGACAGCAATCAAGCAGGTACTGGGTTCCTTTGGTACCCACTTGACGGTTACTCCCAAAGAAATTGATGAATTGATCTCCAATGCAGCACGGGTGATTGCCTCAGGCCTGAACCAAGCGCTCCATGTGGCTGTAAATCCAAATGATTACGCCATGTATTTGCAGTAAGGAAATGATTTTCCCGGGGGCAAAGGCAAAGCGGACCCGAAGGTCCGCTGTCCAAGAAAATAGCTCAGTTACTATTGTCCGCCCCCGGGGGTTTGGCTGGCTTCGGAATTCTGGTAAGCTTGAATCATTTTGCGAACCATATTCCCACCAACTGCACCGTTCAGACGGGAAGGTACATCACCCAGGTATCCCTGGTAGTTGGGAAGACCAATTTCCTGAGCAGTTTCATACTTCAACTGGTCCATAGCTTGACGAGCCTGAGGAACAACGATGGTGTTACTTCTTTGTCCTGATGCCATTTAGTTTCACCTCCTTTGCTCTGGTAGTCTTATTATGGCTTCTCAGGTTACTTTTATGCTGTCATTAAGCTAGTAGTATTTGCCTTGGCTGCACCTTCAAGGAAACATAGAAGGCCGGTAATAATATGCCCACATTACCGGCCTTTCGCGTTACGGATACCTTAAATCCGTCTGGCTCCAACTCTTTTGCCCTCACGCAAAATCTCTACCGCTTCGTCGTAACTTTCGTTGTGAAGACTGTTTTCCACATTATCCCAATCATCTTCATAATACGCAGGGTCAGTGGTCTTTTTGCGAGGATATTCTTTCCTTTTTGCACTCACTAAACCACACCTCCATGGAATAAAAATCCACCACCTGCTTAAATCAATCAAGCAGTAGTAACATAACCAAATAAAAAAAAACTATGCGAATTAAGCGCATAGTCATTGGTTCATGGCAAAAAGTCTGCATATCGTTGCTGAGCAAGTTCAAACAAGCGAGCAAATTCCGGTTTGTCCCTGTTATTGGCAATGCGCCGGGCATCTTTTTGCGCCAACAACAAAATCTGTTGATCCCGCAGCAAATCAGCTGCTTTAAACTGGGGCATTCCATGCTGCCTGACGCCAAAAAAATCCCCCGGTCCCCGAAGCTTAAGGTCCTCCTCTGCCAGGGCAAAACCATCCCCTTGCTGCAGCATGGCTTTAATCCTTGCTTTCGCTTCTTTACTCTTTAGCCGTCCCATTAACAAGCAGAAAGCTTTGGTATTTCCTCGTCCGACCCGGCCCCGGAGCTGGTGCAACTGGGCCAAACCAAAACGCTCACAACCGTTGATTAAAATAATATTTGCATTGGGCACATCCACGCCCACCTCAACCACAGTGGTCGCTACCAAGACATCAATGTGTCCCAGGCGAAACTCCTCCATGGCCCGTTCTTTTTCCTGGGACGGCATCCTCCCGTAAACCAGGCCTACCCGGAATGGGGCAAAAGCCCCCTTCCGTAACTCATTATACATGGCAATGGCTGCCTCCGCCTCAATCTTCTCTGAATCCTCTACCAAAGGACAGACAATGTAGGCTTGATGACCTCGTTCCAATTGTCCCTTGATGAATTCATAGGCTTTATGCCGTTGCTTTTCCGGAACATATCTGGTAACCACCGGCAACCTGCCCGGAGGTAACTCATCGATCACCGAGTAATCAAGATCACCGTAAAAGGTTAAAGCTAGGGTCCTTGGAATTGGCGTAGCCGTCATGATCAGCAAATCCGGCTTTTTATGTCCCTTGGTAACCAGGGCGGCCCGCTGGGACACTCCGAAGCGATGCTGTTCATCAATGACCACCAGACCTAAATTGGCAAATTGTACTTCGTCCTGAATCAAAGCATGGGTTCCGACAACTATCTTAATGGTCCCTTGAAGCAGCCCGCTCCTAATATTTTCCCGTTCTTCTCTGTCCAGGTTACTGGTCAGCAACGCCGTTTTGACACCTAATTCCGCCAACTGACCGCTGATTTTCAGATAATGTTGTTCCGCCAGGATCTCCGTAGGTACCATTAATGCACCTTGATAACCGTTTTCTACGCTGCGGAGTAAAGCCAACACGGCGATCACCGTTTTCCCGGAACCCACATCCCCTTGAAGCAACCGGGACATAGGAGTATCCTTGGCCATATCATTATATATTTCCAGGAGGACTTTCTTTTGGGCTTTGGTCAGGGTAAAAGGCAATTGCCGTAAATACCTGACCGTCAGCGGCCCTTTAGCCAGGTGAGCAATTCCCTTTCCCTGATGCCACTTCAGTCTTTCTCCATAAAGTCTGAGCTGCCACAACAGCAGTTCTTCATAGGCCAGCGTTTTCCGGGCTCTTTCTGCTTCCTGAATGTTTTCCGGACAATGAACCTGTCTCAGGGCTTCACCTGTACCCGGTAGCTTATAATGGTCTTTAATTAAAGTGGGCAAAGTGTCCGGAATCCGATGGGCAAAATCCGTCACGGCCTTCCGGGCCAGCCGGCGCATCACCCGTTTGGAAAGACCTTTGGTCAAGGGATAAACCGGCACAATCTTCGGTCCTTGGGTAAGCTCCTCGGCAGAGGACAGTTTTTCAAAATCCTCCACGGTAATAGTCTTTTCCCAAGGGCCCAAAGATACCCGTCCAAAAACCAATAATTTACTGCCAACGGAAAAAGTACTTTTTAAATAAGCTTGGTTAAACCAGAGTGCATAAGCCTGACCTGTTCCGTCATCCAACAGTACCTTTAAGATAGACAAATTGGGCCTGGGTCGCAGCACCTGGACCCCGACCACAATTCCCCAGCAAGTTCCCACCTGCCCGTCGGCAAGATGGCCCAGGGACATCAGTTGGCTGCGATCCTCGTAACGGTGGGGAAAGTGAAACAGCAAGTCTCCTATGGTATCGATCCCCAATCTTTTTAAAAGCCTTGCCCTTTCAGAGCCTACTCCTTCCAACCGCTCAACAGGAACATGAAAAGGGGACACACTGACCACCTTACTCCAGTCCAAAAATATAGTAGTACAAAGGCTGGCCTCCCCGGTGGACTTCCACTTCCAAGTGGGAATAGGCTTCCAGGATCTTTTGTTTGAGAACTTGAGCCTGATCCTCCTCCACATCCTGGCCGTAGAAGACACTCAACAATTCATAATCCTCTGCACCCAGCTCCTTCAACAGCTTTAATGCCACTACCTCCAGATTGTCACCTTTGGCGGCAATCTCTCCCTCGGCCAGACCTAAAATCTCACCACTGGCGATCTGGAAACCGTTGTACTGGGAATCCCGGACGGCATAGGTAATTTCCCCGGCTTTGACTGTATCCAAAGCTTCCAGCATGCGCTGCCTGTTTTCCTCCAGGCTTTCATCAGGATTATAGGCCAACAGAGCCGCCAAACACTGAGGAAAATTCTTGGCAGGCACTACTGCCACCTGTATATTTTCTTCAGCAGCCAGATGCTGGGCTTGTTCCGCCGCCAGAATGATATTTTTATTATTGGGCAGCAAGATCACCTGCCGGGCTCCAGCCTCTTTAATCCCGGCCACCAGATCTTCAGTGCTGGGGTTCATGGTTTGTCCTCCCTTGACTACCACATCAACCCCTAAACTGGTTAGAATCTCCGACAATCCTTCGCCTACTGTCACCGCTACAGCGGCCATTTCCTTAATTGGTTTTGGCGGCTCCGGTTGCTCTTGGGGAAGGAATTCCCGGTGCTGCTCCTCCATATTATCAATTTTAATGTCATATAGGACTCCTTGGGCCGCTGCCTTTTCCAAAACCAAGCCCGGCCGGTTGGTATGGATATGCACTTTTAAGACTTCTTCGTTTCCCACCACCAGCAAGCTGTCACCAAGATCCGTCAACTGACTTTTTAACAAGTTTTCCTGCAGACCCTGACCTTTGATAATCAGCTCAGTGCAATACCTGAATTCCAGTTTTTGCTGTACAGGTCCCGCGTAGCTTCCTCCCACAGGGGTTGTGGTACTCTCTGCTTGTTCCAACTGGACTTCACCTTTCAGACCGGCAATCATCCCCTGGAGGATATAAACATAACCTTGTCCGCCTGCATCCACCACTCCTGCTTCCGCCAACACCGGCAGGAGCTGAGGAGTCCTTTTTAAAGCTTCCTCGGCGGCTGTCAAAGAAGCCTCCAACACAGCCAGGCAATCTCCCCCATCCTTGGCTTTTTGCCTGGCTCCTTGGGCTGCCGCTTTTGCTACCGTGAGCATGGTCCCCTCAACGGGTTTAATCACAGAACGATAAGCCATCTCGGCAGCCTTGGAAAGGGCCTCAGCCAAACTGGTACCGTCGAAATCACCGCTGCCGGCACCTTGGCTGAAACCGCGAAACATCTGCGACAGAATCACCCCTGAATTCCCCCTGGCTCCCATCAAAGCACCGCCGGCCAGGGCATGCAATAAACGGGGAATATCCTCTATTTTTTCCTGATCCGTTTCCTTAACCGCAGCCGTCAAGGTCAAATACATATTGGTACCCGTATCTCCGTCAGGTACCGGAAAAACATTGAGAGAATCCACATAAGACTTATTAATGCTCAAAAAGGCCTTCGCACCGCGAAATGCCTGCCTTAGTTGCTGTACATCTAATGTCCCATACTGCAAACCCAGTTACCTCCTCAGTCAATGACCCTAACCCCTTGGACAATCACATTGACTTCCGCTACTTTAATTCCCGTCTTCTGCTCAACCGCATACCGGACTTTTTCCATGGCATTTTGAGCCACCTGGGAAATTTTCGTTCCATAGCTGACAATCACATACACATCTATAAACACCCGGTCACCTTGGCTCTGAACGGAAACACCCTTGGACAGGGATTCCCTTCCCAACAATTGGCCGATGCCGTCGGAAATCTTTTGGGAAGCCATCCCTACCAATCCATAACACTCCAAGGCGGCATAACCGGCGATGGTAGTAATCACCTGATCGGCAACTATTATTTTTCCTAATTCATTTTGCTGCACTAGTGCCAACGAAACTGCCTCCCTTCTCAAACGCAACATCAATCATTGTCGTCTCCCCTATCACCTACTAGCTTGTTTAATTCTTGCAATAATAATCCCAGGTCCATTCCGTGTTGCTTGGCTGCCTTTTCTATTGTTTCATCCATTGCGCCCATACAACTGCCGCAATACATGTTTTGCGATTCTAAATAGGCTTTCGCCTCCGGATAACGCTGCATCAGCTCCAATAGATACATATCCTTGGTAATCAACGGCAACCCTCCCCCAGCAACAAATTGTTCTTATTCTTTCCACATCCTCAATATCAAACCCTGCCGGAGGATAAAATTTTAGCATCTGCAGGCATGAAAAACGGCATAGCCATGTTTCCGTGACTATGCCGAGTTTTTCCGGAATGCTAAACCCCTGCCTGAACGTTCGAAAATGGGGCTTATTAACAGATCCTTTTTTATATGGCCCTTTGCACCTTTCCGGAACGTAGGCACCGGGTGCAAACGTGAATCCGCCGGGGGCTACCGTTGACAATAGCCCGTACTCTTTTCACGTTAGGTGCCCAGCTTCTTTTGGTTTTTATATTGGAGTGGCTGGCCTGATTACCGGTAATCACTTGTTTGCCACATACGGAACACTTCGCCATCTTTTCCACCTCCTTGGAGTTAAGAGCGTTGCTAAAATAAGCCTTCGTCCATTGTAACAGAATCCAAATTATTGTGCAAGTTCAATCCGGAAACCTTAGCAAATCATTTATTTGAGGTACAGTTCTTCGATTACCTTGCCCGTTTCCCATTCCACCAACTGGATCCGGTTGTCTTCCCACAAGGCAATAGTGCCTTTCCGCCCTTCTCCTTTGGGCAGGGAAGGGCTGCCGGGATTCAAGTAGACGGTGACGCCGTCTTTGGTTAAGGAAGGAACATGAGTATGCCCTTGAATACAAAGGTCAACGGACCACCGGCGGCAAAGGTTTTCCACCTGCTCCCGTTTCCAGTGATGGCCGTGATGCAGGAGCACTTTAACCTGGTTGATGATGGTCACAATATACTGGCTGCCTAAAGGCAGTTCCGTCACCATGGCATCCACCTGGGAATCGCAATTACCCTGAGCGATCAAAAGAGGAACCGGCAATTCCTGCAAGTGCCTTGCCAGCTCTCCCGGTGCATACCCGGCAGTGAGCGGATTTCTCGGTCCGTGATAGAGGACGTCACCGGCATGTAGAATTAACTGGATATCTTGCAAATATCTTTCATAGATGGCCTGCCAGACCCGGAAATCACCATGGGTATCACTGATTATACCAATCAAACAGTTTCTCCTCCCTGCTTATTTCCCGACTCTCATTTCGGATACCTCTTCGCCGGGCTTCTTAGTTTCGGTAACTTCACCCAAAAATACTCTAACCCGTTTATAAACAACAAAAGAGATCAGTCCGCTCAGAAAGCCTTTAACGGCATTGAAAGGCACTACCGCCGAGATAATCAAGCCACCTACTTCTTCTCTGGGAATCCCCCATAAAGGAAGCAGGATGAAATAATTAGCCAACGACATCACAATTACCAAAGCGGCCGAACCGACTAACAGACTGGCCAGTGCTCCCGTTTTGGTACGCCAGTGCTCATATACGCTGCCGGCCACCAATACATAAGTACACCCGGCAATGGAAGCGCCCAAGAAACCGATGATCCCGGAAGTGGCTTTACCGGAAATGAAAAAGAGAATATTCTTCACCATCTCTACCAGGACACCGACCCAGGGTCCGTAAGCAAAAGCGGCAATTAAAGCAGGAACTTCGCTGGGATCATACTTCAGAAAAGGGGGCAACAAGGGCAAGGGAAACTCCACCGTAAACATCAACAAGAAACCTACCGCTGCCAGAAAACCAACTTGCACCATTTTTTTGACTGACATTCCATCTCCTCCTGTCCCAATATGGTCCCCAGCAGAGAAAAACCCCGAAAAGCTTCGGGGTTTTACATCATAATTAATGGACATGATAATAAACCATGCCACTCATCCTTCTCCCATCCAGACTTTAACTGTCGGCTCCGGAATTTCACCGGATCAACCGGAAACCGGCTCGCGGGCTTTACCGCCGGTAAGGAATTTCACCTATCCCCGAAGGACCATATTGAATTATTTGCTAAAATTATAACATGGTCATTAATGATCGTCAAGGGATTACTCCCCTATTGTTGCTGTGGCATTTAAGAGCGCCTGTATCGCTTGGCCCCGATCAGCCTCACCGAACACAGCCGACCCGGCAACCAGAATATCAGCTCCTGCCGCCACCACTGTACCTGCTGTATGCCGGTTGATCCCGCCGTCCACCTGGATAGGTATTTTAAGCCCCTTTTCCAGCAACATTTGTTTTAAGGCCTTTATTTTTGGCAATACTGCCGGAATGAATTGCTGTCCTCCGAACCCCGGATTGACGCTCATCAATAAGACCATATCCAACTGGGGCAGGACCCATTCAATGGCCGTTAAAGGAGTAGCCGGATTCAGGGCTACTGCGGCTTTAACTCCTTCCTCCTTAATCTGGGACAACAACCGGTGGAGATGAAGGGTGGCTTCCGCATGGACCGTTACAATGTCCGCTCCGGCTCTGACAAAATCCCTCACATATTTTTCCGGGTTTTCAATCATTAAATGAACATCAAAGACCATCTTGCTTGAGCCCCGCAAATCTTTGATTAACCCCGGTCCAAAAGTAATATTGGGTACAAAATGCCCATCCATCACGTCCAAGTGCAACATGTTAATTCCCAGCTTTTCGATGCTGCCTATTTCCTCCGCCAAACGGCTGAAGTCAGCACTCAAAAGGGATGGGGCAATTTCAATCATTTCAATATCTCCTCTCATTCTGGATCACTTCATTCAATAAATAGCAATAGTGCTCATACCGACCGGTATTAATTAAATTATTTTCTTTTGCTGCCAGCACGGCACAACCGGGCTCGGTCTGGTGCAGGCAACTGCTGAACCGGCACTGAGCCTTCAGTTCCGCCAGTTCCGGAAAGTAATAGGATAAATCTTCCCTCTTCATCTCAGGTAAAACCAAGCGGCTGAAACCCGGCGTATCGGCCACAAAGCCCCCGCCTTCAAGGCTGAGCAATTCCACATGACGGGTAGTATGGCGTCCCCTCCTGGTTTTTTGGCTGACGGTACCTGTTTTCAGGGACAGACCCGGTTGCACGGCGTTAAGCAGGCTGGATTTCCCCACCCCTGACGGTCCGGCCATTACCGAGATCTTTCCCCGCAACGCCTCTTTCAGCAATGAGATACCCGTCATGTTTTTGACACTGGTTAACAGGACCCGGTAACCGATACCTTCATAAAGCCGGTAATGCTGTTCCTGAAATGCTGTCTCTACCAAATCCGCCTTGTTAAAACAAATGAGCACCTTAAGTTCCTGGTGTTCCGCCAGGATCAGGAGCCGGTCCAACAACATTAAATCCGGGTCCGGATCAGCCAAGGAAACCACGATCACCACTTGTTCCACGTTGGCCACCGGTGGCCTGATCAACTCATTGGTCCGGGGCAGCACTTTTTCGATTACCGCTTTCGATTCATTGACCGGTTTGATCAATACCCGGTCCCCCACCAAAAAACTCTGTTCCTTGATCCGGTACTTACCTCGCAAAGAACACTCCCACAAAAAGGAACCGGACTGTACATAGTAAAAGCCGCTGTAACCTTTGACGATGATTCCCTCCAGCATATTACCTCCCTATTGTAATGTTGTTTCTTTAATCAAAACATCATCTTCATAAACCAGCGCCTGTCCTTTTCCGTAGTAAGGCACCTCAATGCTGATGAAATCATTGGAATCGTGCACTGCATTGTACTCCTCATGCTCACCGGTCTGATCAATGATGACGACCCTGATTCGATGTTGCTTGCCGTCATCCTGTACCCAGACCTGTACCGTCGCCCGCTTGGATGCAGGGCCGGGTCCCAAACTGACTGTCAGGTTAACGGTGGATTTCTGCAGTATTTGTTCTCCCGGCAGCACATCCTGACTGATCACTTGCCCGGAAAAATACTCGTAACTGACCTCATTATTCACTTCCCCCGGCTCCAGGTAATGCTCCTCCAAAATTCTCTTTGCTTCCTGGAGATCCTTGCCGATGAGATTAGGCATGTCAATGTAACGGGGTTGAGGTCCCAGACTGCCCGTTAAGGTAACCTGGCTGCCAAGGGGTACCTCTTTATTAGGAAGAGGATCCTGGGCAAAAACATAACCTTCCCCAATCAGATCCGTGTACTGCTCTATGATTTCATCCGCTACCTGAAAACCGGCATTTTGAATCTCCACCCTGGCCTCCCGCTGGGTCAAACCGATCACATCAGGGACTTTCCCCAAATTGGGACCCAGGCTCACATCCAAGATCACGGCTCTGGTCTGTTTAATCATTTCACCGGGACTGGGCTTCTGGTTCAACACATAATTCTTCGGCACTTGATCATCGTACCTGCTACTGCCGATCTCCCACTCCAGACCTTCCGCCAATAAAATCCTTTCCGCTTCCGTTACCGGCAGATTAGTGACATCCGGCACCGGCACTTCCTTGACTGCCAAATACCGCTGAAATCCGTAATAGAGAGCACCGGAAAAGACAAGCAAAAGGGACAAGGCCAACAGTACCCAATTTAAGACCTTGGGCTTTTTTCCGGTAGTACGGTTTTTGGTCCTTATTTCCTCCCGGGGCCGGTCACCGGTTACCCGCGGCAGCACTTGCGTCTGTCCTAAAGGAAGGGTCAACCTGTCCATGGCTTGCTCCAAAGCACGTTTCATATCATTAGCACTGGCGAACCGTTCCTGGGGTCTCTTCGCCATTGCCTTCGTAATCACCAGTTCCAATTCCGGGGGAAAATCCGGTACCAGGGTAGAAGGCAGGGGACACTCCGCCTGGATATGCTTGATTGCAATTCCGATGGCCGTGTCCCCTTCAAAGGGAAGCCGGCCGGTGAGCATTTCATATAAGACTATTCCTGCAGAATAAATATCCGTATGGACGGTAGCCATATCCCCTTTTGCCTGTTCCGGTGAAATATATTGGACCGTGCCGATAATGCTGCTGCCGGAATAGGTCATGGTGGCATTGGTAACAGCCTTGGCAATGCCGAAATCCGTCACTTTGGCCTGGCCGCGACCGGTGATTAAAATGTTTTGCGGTTTAATATCCCGATGGATAATATTGCTTTCATGGGCATGCTGGAGGGCATCACAAAGTTGCAGGGCATATTCCACAGCCTCCTGCGGTTCCAGCCGGCCTTTTTCCTGAATTATTTCCTTTAAAGTCTTTCCTTCAATATATTCCATTACTAAGTAATAGAGATCCTGTTCCTGTCCCACATCATAAATGCTGACAATGTTGGGATGTGATAAACGCGCCACCGCCTGGGCTTCCTGCTGAAAGCGACGTACCACTTCCCGGTCACCGGCAAATTGCTCCCTCAGTATTTTAACGGTAACCGCCCGGGACAATAACCGGTCCTTTGCTTTATAGACGATGGCCATTCCGCCGCCGCCCAGTTTTTCCATGATCTCATACCTATTACCTATTACCCGCCCGAACAGAATCTTCACCTCTATTCCAAAGATGATAAATAGTAACTAATCAATTCCCTGACAATAGGCCCTCCGTTACCTCCACCTGAACCGGCGTTTTCCACCACCACGGCTACCGCAATTTCCGGAGCTTCAGCAGGCGCAAAAGCGACAAACCAGGCATGGGCCTGTCCATGAGGGTTTTCAGCACTGCCCGTCTTCCCTCCTACTTGGATCCCGTTGATCCGGGCCTGCCGGCCGGTACCGTAGTTGACGACACCTACCATGGCCTCTTTCAGGACCTGGGCTGTACTCCTGGTCAGAACTCTGGTGGAAGAAAGAACGGGAGCCGGTGCAGAAAAAGTTGCTCCTGATACCGACCGGGACCGCAATAAATACGGTTCCGCCAGCAGGCCGTCATTGGCAATGGCTGCTGTAACCAGGGCCATTTGCAGTGGTGTGGCCAGTACTTTTCCCTGACCAATGGCACTTTCCGCCAGACCGTTCACAGTCAATGGCTCATCTCCCAAGCTGGAATGCTTCACCGGTATTCCTGCCAACAGCCCTTGGTCAAAGCCAAAAGCGCCGGCCTGTCTCCTCAACTGTTCTTCACCTATTTCCAATCCCAATTGGGCAAAGACCACGTTACAAGAAACAGCTATACCGTCCACAAAACTCAACTGTCCATGGGCCTGGTAGCAGGCCAACTGTCTTCCCTCCAGTTGAATGTAACCGGGACATTCAAACTGCCGCTCCAAAAGCTCCGGATCCTGTTTCAAGGCCGCCGCTCCTACCACCAATTTAAAAGTGGAACCTGGAGGGTAAGTGCCAAGAAGGGCTCTGTTAAACAGGGGTTCTTCAGGATTGTTCGTATAATGATTCCAATTCTGTTCCAAATGATTGGGGTCAAAACCCGGGGAGCTGACTAGGGCCAGTATTTCTCCCGTGGCCGGTTGTATAGCCACAATGGCACCTTTTTGCCCTCCCAGGAGGGAATAACCCAGTTGCTGCAGATTTCCATCTATGGTTAATTGTATATTATATCCTGCTTCCTGACCACCTGCTAAACGCTGCCAAAAATTTTTAAATCCCTGGGTGCCTTCCCGGCCCAAGAGCTCCGAAGCAAACCAGGCTTCCGCACCCGATGCCCCCAAAGTCCCTGAAACATAGCCAATAGGGTGACTCCCGGCGTAGCTTAAAGGATAATACCTTTGTCCTTCCTCGGTCCAAAGGGCCAAAGGCATCCCTTTCCGGTCGAAGATTTCCCCCCGCTTGACTCTATTCTCTGCAGCCATCCTGTAACGATTAGCCGGGTGAAGGACCAGTTCCCGGCGTTCCACCAGCTGGATCCGGCCCAAAGCAAGAACCAGTAGAGCAAAACACAAGATGATGGCGATTCTGGAACGCAACAAATTAGTCCTCATGAACAGCCGTCCCTTCAGGAGAGGCAAAAAGAGCAGTCAACCGGATCAATAGCCCCAGCATCAGGTAATTAATGACCAGGGAACTGCCTCCATAACTCATTAACGGCAGTGTCACTCCCGTCAGGGGCAACAGTTTCAAGATCCCACCAATGATGACCAGGGTTTGCAAAGAAAACAGCATCGCCAGACCGCCGGCCAGCAGTAATCCAAAATCATCAGGAGCCGAAGCAGCGGCACCAAGGCCTCTCCAACCGATTACCGCATAAAGAAACAGAATTAAAGAAGCACCTAAAAAGCCTAATTCCCCTCCGGCCACAGCAAAGATAAAATCCGTGGCCGCCGCCGGAATAAACCGGGGATTGCTCATACCTACTCCCATCCCCAGGATGCCTCCCTGGGCCAAGGAAAAGAAAGTCTGCACAATCTGGTAACCGGGACCGTCAGCCAGGGGCCAGGGATTATACCAGATGGCCACCCTGGTCTGAACATGGGGAAACAGATAATAGGCCAAAAGGGAAGCTGCCCCAAAAGCCCATAAACCTAAAACCACCAGCCATACCCTGCCTGAAGCTACATAGACCATGGACAGGATCAGACCAAAGAAAATGAGAGCCGCTCCCAAATCCTTTTGTACTACCAACAAGACGATTAATAATCCGCCCACCACCAACAGGGGGCCAAACCCCTGTAGATCCAGGCGGAAGGGGTTTTTAGAATCCCCGTATCCGATAATACTTTCCTTATACTCACTGAGATAAGCAGCCATGAAAATAATGACCAGTAGCTTTACCACCTCAGCAGGCTGAAACCGAAACTGCCCCAGACTGAGCCAACTCCGGGCACCGCCTGTTTCGTCACCGATTAAAACCGTCAACACTAAAAAGGCTAATCCTAATAAGATAAAGGTATATTTAAACTCGGCCAACCAATGGTAATCCCGGACTGCCAAAATGATAAAGGCCATAGCCACCAAGCCTAATACAGTCCAGAACCATTGTTTGACCGCCAGATTTGGATCAAGATGATAAAGAAAAATAAGTCCCAAACTGGTCAACATTGCCGTTATCGGCAGCAAAAGCTGGTCGGCACCTTTCGCCTGCAAAACAAGTAAAAAATGAAGCACATAATAAAGACAAGCCAATAAGACAGCACCAACAAACAAAAACCTGTTTTCCGGCAAAGGAGCCAGGGCATAATACAGAGACGAACCGGCCAACAATAGAACTGCCACCGGCACTAACAGCAATGCTTCCTGCCTTCTGGAATCCTGCATGCCCATCACCTAATCCAATAAAATAGCCAAAACAGTTATATTATCATTGCCACCACGCTTTAAGGACAACTCCACTAACTGTTCCAGAGAGGCCTCCAGTCCCTTTGTATGTAGAAAAGCACTTTTGATTTCCTGATCCCCTACCAGGCTGGTCAACCCGTCAGTACAGAGGAGAAGCAAGTCCCCGGATTTTAAAGTCATGCTCCTGGTATCAACTTTGACTTCCGCCTCAATACCTAAAGCCCTGGTCAGCACGTGCCTTTGGGGATGGGATTCAGCTTCGCTGAGAGTAAGACTGCCATGGCGCACCAGTTCCCCCACCAGGGAATGATCAACAGTCAACAAATCCAATTGAAAGTCCCGGAGCAAGTAAGCACGACTGTCCCCGATATGAGCCAGGTGACCGATCCCGTCTCTAAGCCAAAGGGCGGTCAAAGTGGTGCCCATACCCTCTTTACCCGGTTCCTTCCTACTCAGTTCATAAACCCTTCGATTGGCCTCCCGAACGGCGTTAGTCAGTTGACTGCGCAGATCTTCTACTGTATTAGATGTCATTACCTGCTCTTTAACCACGTTTAATGCCAAATTACTGGCAAAAGCGCCCGCCTGATGGCCCCCCATGCCATCGGCAACGGCAAAAAAGTTATACTCGGGCAGCATGACATAGCTGTCCTCATTCTGCTGCCTGACTAACCCGGCGTGGGTTCGAACTGCAGTCTGCATCCAATTCCCCCCTTTCAACTCCCAAAAAAACTCCGCCAATGGAAACGGAGTCCTGACAACTGATCTGCCTTTCCCCCCTAATGCGATGACCGTTAACCACTGTCCCGTTAGTACTGTTTAGATCTTGAATCCATAATTCTTCTCCCCGCTTTTCCAACTGAGCGTGCCGGGCAGAAACATAGGGGACGTCGATGATTACATCATTTTGGGGAGATCTTCCTATACTGATTTTTTCGTCTATTAGCCATCTTTCTCCTGCCAAAGGCCCTGTTCCGCTTAAATTCTTCTTCACCACCAGATAGTAGGCTGTGGTGACCCGGGAATACCGGCGGGAAAGGTGTTCTCTTGTTAAGACCAGTACCACTCCGCAAGAAAAGACCAGGAGCAACAATAAGGGTACAAACCTTAGCAAAGCAACAGCCAGCAGATTAATCATAACCGTTCTCCTGCAACTCTAAAGTGCTGTTACCTACCTGAAAACGGTCCCCCGGGCTCAACAACACCGTGTCCACCGGTTTTCCCTGACAGTAAGTGCCATTAGTGCTGCCCAGATCCGTTAGCAATACCTGATGAGGCAGCACCTCAATTTGGGCATGATGGCGGGAAACGCTGGGATCCAGCAAACTGATTTCCGCTGTTGCCTGACGTCCGATCAGATTCCGGCTTTTGACCAGGGGAAAAGACTGTCCTTTGTCAACTCCTTCCACTACCTCCACCAGCCAGGAATAGTAAACTGTATCCTTTTTCTGAATTGCCCCGCCTTGATGATAAACCAATGTATCCATTTCCTCGATACCTTGCTCATGATTGGCGGCAGAGTCCAATCCTTCCTGAAGACGTCCAAAAACAGCAATTTTGCCTTGGGGCACCTGGGGATCGTAATCCAACTTGATCTCCAAGGGTGTAAGCAAATGTAAATTCCTTTCCCTGGCTTTCTTTTCCAGGTAATCGGCCAACTCCCTCACCAATGCTTGTTGATAAGAAGCAAAACCCTGGTAATCTCTGGGGTTCATGCGCAGTAGGTAGAAATTGGGTGCATAAACATATTTAATACTTTTCAGGCGCTGCCTGAGCATATGTCTGTAAAGAGCTTTAGCCAGATCACCGGGCTCCAGGGGCCTTGGAAAAGCACGTTTGAATAACCCTTCCAATCGTGTTCCTAAGAAATCTTCAAATCTGGTAATCATCCTTACCCCTCATTTCCTGTCCACGTAATTGACCACAGGCAGCGGCAATATCGCTGCCCCTTTCTTCTCTGACTACAGCTGTAACCCCATGTTCCTCCAAATAGCGACGAAAAGCCGTGATCCGGTTCCGGGAAGGCTGACGAAAAGGAGCCTCTGCCACTCCGTTATAAGGAATCAAATTAACATTGGCTAATAGTCCCTTTAACAGCTCCGCCAGTTCCCGGGCCTGTTGCAAATTATCATTAATCCCCGCCAGCAAGATATACTCAAAGGTAATGCGCCGGTTGGTCTCACTCACCCAGTAATAGCAAGCGTCCAGCAATTCCTCCAAAGGATACCGCCGGTTAATGGGCATCAGCCGGTCCCGAAGTTCATTGTTAGGAGCATGCAAGGAAACGGCCAATACCAGGGGCATTCCCTCCTGAGCTAAGCGACGAATACCCGGCACAATCCCGCTGGTAGAAACACTGATCCGCCGCAAACTGATGTTCAATCCGTCAGGGTGATTTAAAATCCGCAGGGACTTGATTAAATGATCATAATTAAGCAATGGCTCCCCCATCCCCATGAAAACCAGGTTAGTAACCGGAGCCTCACCTTTCCGGGACAGGTCCTGATTAACTGCCAATACCTGTCCCAGTATTTCATTTACTTCCAGATTGCGTATAAATCCCCATTTACCGGTAGCGCAGAAGGAACACCCCAAAGGACAGCCAACTTGCGTAGATACACAGACAGTTTTCCGGTCCCTGCCCTCCTGCTCCTCATAAGCCATCAGCACCGTTTCAACGGTTTCGCCGTCCTTCAGCCCCAACAAATATTTAACTGTCCCGTCCAGTTTGGAAACATCCCGTTTGAGAACCGACAGACCGGCTAATTCATATTTAACCGCCAATTGATCCCTGATGGTTTTCGGGACATTAGTCATCTCCTCCCAGTGGGATACCCCCTTTTGCTGCACCCACTGAAAGACTTGTTTCGCCCGGAAGGGAGGTTGTCCCATTCCCCGGATTTCTGTCTCCAAACCGGCCCAGTCTAAATTCCGTATATGCCCTTTGTTCACTTCGGTCCCCTTTCGCTCCCTTTATGCTATAGTATGAGCAAAAAAGTCTTTGCTCAGACTCCCGCTCCTCTTTTCTTGCGTAAGCGGGCAATAAAAAACCCGTCAATTCCGTGAAGCTGGGGCAGGATTTGCAATATACCCTTTTTGGCTCTTTCCTGCTGTTCTTCCCTGATAATGCCGCCAGGCAAAACCCCGGTCAAATCTTCCGGCTCAAAATCCGGGTTGATAGCCAAAAAATGTTCCACCACTTGCCGGTTCTCTTCCGGAGCAATGGAACAGGTGCTGTAAACCAGCACACCGCCTTCTGCCACGGCAGCGGCTCCCCCTTGCAAAACTGCCAGTTGCATTTCCGTCAAAGCCGCCAGCCCCTCCGGGGTTTTCCGCCAGCGAGCATCAGCTCGCCTGCCCAGCACTCCTAAACCCGAGCAAGGAGCATCCACCAACACATAACCGGCCTGATGACCGGCAAATTTGTTTAAATCCCTGGCGTCCCCCAGCATAGCTTTAACCGAGCCAATCCCCAGCCGCCGGCAATTCTGCCGGATCAAATCCAGCTTATGTTCGTGGACATCTATCGCAATGATTTGTCCCGTATCCTCCATTAATTGGGCCAGGTGGGTGGTCTTAGTCCCCGGTGCAGCACAAGCGTCGATGACCAGGGCTCCTTTCCTCGGTTTCAAAGCGTGGGCCACCAGCATGGAGCTCTCATCCTGCATCAGGAACAAACCTTCCTGGAATTCCTCCACTTCCTCTAGGCCGGGCCAACCTTCCACCACCAATCCTTCCGGCACATACCTGCTGTAAGCCGCTTCGATGCCCCGCCGTGCGAGCTTCTGTACCAGTTCCTCCCTGGTAATCTTCAGGGTATTGACCCGTAGCGTCAGGGGTGCAGGACTGTTATTATACCTGCAGAGCTCGATGGTGGCTTCAATCCCGTACTCTTCCACCCAACGGCTGACCAGCCATTGGGGATGGGAGTATTTTAAAGCTATATGTTGAACCGGTTCCTTCTCCAAATCCGGAAATACCAGTTCATGACGCCTGCGAATCAGATTGCGGAGCACACCGTTGACCAGACCTGCCACTCCTTGGTGTCCGTATCTTTTGGCCAGTTCCACCGACCGGTGCACCACCGCCCGGGCAGGAACCCGTTCCAAATACAACAATTGGTATGCTCCCAGGCGCAACAAATTCCTGATGGCAGGCGTAAACCCGGCCAGGTCCTTTTTCAGAAAATGAGCTAATGCCCAGTCCAAAGTATTTCTCGTTCTGGTGGTACCGTAGACCAGCTCAGTAAAAAGACCCCGTTCGGGGCCTTTGAGAGGAAATCGTTGCAGACCTTCATTAACAGCAATGTTAGCATAGGCACCTTCTTCAAAAATATGGATTAAGGTTTCCAGGGCAAGGCTTCGGGCGTCATGCCTTCCCCTCACATGCTGTTTATTATTCATCTCTCCGCAACACTCCGGATATGATCAAAAGTCTCAACAAGTTGAGCACTGCCGTTACGGCAGCCGCCACATAAGTGAGCGCTGCCGCATTCAACACGGCTTTGGTAGGGGCCACTTCATTTCTGGTAATGAAACCGCTGCCCTCCAGCAAGGCCACCGCCCGGCTGGAAGCGTTAAACTCCACGGGTAAGGTTACCAGTTGAAAGAGAACCACCGCCGTAAAAGCATAAACACCCCAAATGGCCAGTTTAGGCAAACCCATGAGCAGCCCGAGAATAATCAGAGGAAAAGCCAGGTTGGAGCCAAAATTAGCCACCGGAACCAAACTATTGCGCAAAGCTAAAGGGTAATAACCAACATCATGTTGAATGGCATGACCCGTTTCGTGGGCCGCAATCCCTAAAGCCGCAATGGAACTGCTGTTATAAACCTGGGGTGACAATCGAAGGGTTTTAGTGCGTGGATCGTAATGGTCAGTTAAATGGCCCTGAACCATTTCAACCCTAACATGGTCAAGTCCCGCCCGATTCAACAACTCTCTGGCCGCCATAGCACCGGAAATACCGCTGGCCGACCGGACTTGAGACCATTTTGCATAGGCACCCTGAACCTTGGCCTGGGCGTACAGGGACAATAGAATGGCAGGAATTAATAAAATCATTGTCCAATCGAAGAACAATGGCATTGGCATGTTCATCAACCTCCTAATCGATAATTTATACCACGGGGCTCTTCATTTTTCCCCGGTGCCATGCCCAAAAACTCCCTTAAAGACTCTTCCACCTGTTTAATGTCTACCAGCGTATTAAAGCAAGGCCCCTGGGGTCTGCTGTTTAAAATCCCCATGACCGGCACATTTTTCACATCCTGAATACCACTGGTCAAATCCCGTTCGCAAGCCACGGCCACAATCGCTTTAGGCCGGTGCTTCCTGACAAAGCTCCTGGCCAAAGTACCTCCGGTGACCACCGCCAATTGTACTCCATAAGTATCTGCTAACCGGCGCAGGTCATCAATGGGACATTTGCCGCAACCTTTGCAGTTGTTCACGTCCATCGTAATTTTGTGAGGGCAGCCACTCCATTGAAGGCAATGAGGAGCCAGGATCAGCAGATCCTGGGGGTTAACATGAACCCCTCTGTTATGCACCAGCTGGTTATTGACGGCGATGAAGGAAGCCCGGATTTTTTCCCTGTCGATCCCAACCAATTGTCCTAAAGTCAGCGCTAAGGGAAACAAACTGTTAACTGCCAACAACATCATATTCCGTGGCGTCTGGATGCCTCCCGCACTCCATAGGGCCAAGACCAGAAACAGAATCCCCAGGCCGATAACAACGAGAAACAGGGCAGCTCCCCCAATCAGTAAAGCAAAAATAATCTGATTCAGTAATATTCCCTGGTGAGTGAGTAGATACCATACAATTATGGCCAATCCCCCAAGAAATACAACACTGATCGCCAATAGGGCCACAAATAATCTTTTTTTGATGGGCATCTCAATCACATCCTAATACGGTCCCAGGCAATAAAGAGTTGCCTTTGAGAAATTCTTTGACAGCCATCCGTTTCCTGCCCTGAAGCTGCAGTTCCTTGATCAATACTCCTTGTCCATCTCCCCCAGCCACCAACAAACCCTCGTCGCCGGCGGCAACAACGGTTCCCGGTGCCGCTTCAAAACAACCCGGTTCCAGTGTCGCTTTCCAAAGCTTCAGATTCTTGCCCTGCCAAAGGGTATAAGCTCCCGGCCAGGGATCCATCCCCCGCACATGGTTGACGATTACCTGGGCGGGCCGGTGCCAGTGGATCAGCTCATCTTCTCTCTTCAATATAGGGGCGTAAGTAGCCACTTCTTCGTCTTGAGGCCTTCTTACCGCCGCGCCTTCCTTCAACAAGGCCAGGGTCTCCACCAGCAATTTGGCCCCGTCAACCGCCAGCAAGTCGTGAAGTTCACCCACATTCATCTCCGGCTCAATTTCCCGCCTGGACTGGAGGATGATATCCCCAGCATCCAACTTTTCCGTCACAAACATGGTAGTAGTGCCGGGCTCCCTGCATCCCTCCATGATGGCCCGGTGAATGGGAGCAGCTCCCCGGTACTTGGGAAGCAAGGAGGCGTGAACATTGATGCAGCCGTAGGGGGTCATTTCCAACAGGGTTTTCGGCAATAACTGGCCGTAGGCCACCACCACCAAACAATCAGGGTTTAAAAGCCGAATCTGTTCTATCGCCTGTGGCTCCTTGATCTTTTCCGGCTGCAAAACCTTTAACCCCAATGCCTGGGCCATTTGCTTCACCGGAGGGGGCGACAGTTTTCTGCCTCTTCCTTTGGGACGATCCGGTTGAGTAACTACACCCACCAACCGGTGCCCTGCCTCATAAACTGCTTTTAGACAAGGAACCGCAAAATCAGCCGTTCCCAGAAATACAATCCGCAAGTAACATCAACACCTCACTCTTTCACCAATTTATCAACGAACAGTATCCCGTCTAGATGATCGATTTCGTGTTGCAAAGCCCTGGCTAAAAGCCCTTCTCCTTCTATAGTCATTTCCCGGCCGGTCCGGTCCTGGTACCGGACTTTAACCCGGCTTGCTCTTTTTACGTTTCCCTGCCGGCCCGGAATACTCAAACATCCTTCTGGGGCGGTTTCTTCCCCTTCCACTTCAATAAGCTGAGGATTAACCAGTTCCAAAAGACCTTCCCCTACATCAATGACAACCACTCTTTTGGACACTCCGATCTGCGGCGCCGCCAAGCCTACACCTTCGGCATCATACATGGTATCCGCCATGTTGACCAGCAGCTTCTCCAGACTGGTATTGAATTTGGTAACTGGCTTAGCTTTATCCCGTAAAATAGGATCCCCTATTTTCACAATCTGATAGATGGCCACTTTATTACCCCTCTCTATTTATAACAATCCCAAAGGATCTATATCCAAATTGATGCGAATACCCCGGGGCAGCCTTCCTCCCTGGGCCGCTTCCCGCAAAGCCACTGCCACCAGTCGCCGCATTTCTTTAATCCGGGGACCTTTCAAGATCAATTGCCAACGGTAGACATTTTTGATCTTGGTCAACGGGGCAGGAGTAGGACCCAGTAAATCGGCTTCTCCCTGGCTGCGATGGCTGTTAATCCTGTCGGCAATTTCTCTGGCGCCAGCTTCGCACCGTTCTTCCCGTTCCCCGGTCACCAGGATCCGGATCAAATGATTAAATGGAGGATATCCCAGGAGGCGCCGCAGTCGAATCTCCTGACTAAAAAACTGCTCAAAATCATGGCCTGCCGCCGCATTGATGGTAGGATCGTCAGGGACAAAGGTCTGAATGATAACCTCACCAAGACCGGTCCCCCTGCCTGCCCGGCCGGCTACCTGGGTCAAAAGCTGAAAGCCCCTTTCCCTGGCCCGGAAGTCTGGAAAACTAAGCATTTGATCCGCCAGGATCACTCCTACAAGAGTCACTCCCGGGAAATCCAGTCCTTTAGCCACCATTTGAGTACCGATCATCACATCGGCCAGCCTGTTTTCAAAAAGACCCAACAAGCGCTCATAATCGCCCTTTTTTCTGACAGTGTCACTGTCTATTCTCACCACTCGCGCCTGGGGAAAGTATTCTAAAAGCTCTTTTTCCACTTTTTCCGTACCGGCCCCTAAAGGCCTGACCCTGCTACCGCCACAGGAAGGACACCGGTTGGGAACAGGGCGGGTATAGCCGCAGTAATGGCATTTCAACACCCGTTTTTCAGCGTAATAGGTCAGGGATACATCACAGTATTGACATTTAACGACCTGACCGCACTCCCGGCAATTGAATAGATTGGCATATCCTCTTCTATTCAAAAAAAGGATTGTTTGCTCCTTTTCCTCAAGCCGTTCCTGCAGCTTTTCCAGGAGCAATCTGCTGAACAGGGTAGCATTGCCGTCTTTTTGCTCCTGCCGCAAATCCGTTACCAATACTTTGGGCAATTGTTTCCTTTCTACCCGATTGCCCATTTTCAACAGGGTAAACTTTCCCTGACAGGCTTTATAATAACTCTCCAATGAGGGAGTAGCACTGCCCAGGATAAGGGGCACTTTATTAATAAAAGCCCTGACCAGGGCCACATCCCGAGCATGGTATTTGGGATTGACCTCCTGTTGGTAGCTGGTTTCATGTTCTTCATCGATGATAATCAAGCCTAATTTGGGTACGGGAGCAAAAACTGCCGATCTGGTACCTACCACAATAGGCACATGGCCCTTGGCCATCCGGTCCAAAGTCAGCAGTCTTTCCTTCATGGGCAATCGGCTGTGCAGTACTTCCACCCGGGAACCGAATCTTTGATGAAAACGTTCAATCAGGTGAGTAGTCAAAGATATCTCCGGAAACAGGACTATGGCCTGGTATCCGGCCTCAAGAACCCGGGTCAAAGCCCGGAAATAAATCTCCGTTTTACCGCTGCCCGTCACACCATGGAGTAAAAACACTTCATGCTGAGGAGGATGTAGTTTAGGTACGATGGCGGCAAGTACCCTTTCCTGCTCCCCGGTCAACTCCGGGGGCTCCTCTAAAACAGGGACTGCTTCCCTCGCCGGCGCCGCTTCATGGCAATCAATGCGGACCAACCCTTTTCTCACCAGGGACATCAGACTTCTCCGATCAGCACCAGTAAGCTGAAGCAACTGACGAACAAGAAGAGGCCCTGCCTGCAGTAATTGTTCCAAAATGGCTCCTTGTTTGGGGGCTCTCTTTCTAACAGTCGACACAGTCCCTACGGTGACTGTAGGCTCCAGGAAACACCATTCCTGGGTTGTTTTGAGGGAACTCCCGTTTCTTTTGGGAAAAAAAGCTTGCAATACAGTAACCAGGGGACACATATAATAAAGAGCCATCCACCGGGCCAATTGAAGGAGCTCGTTACTGATTACCGGTTCTCCCTCCCTGACCGCCAAGATGGGCTTCGTTTCCGTCACCTCTGCCCGGGGCACCAGCCCCACCACATATCCTTCCAACTTCCTGTTACCGAAAGGTACCAATACCCGTACACCGGGTTTGACGACTTCTTCCAGTTGAGCCGGAATCTCGTAATGGAAGGGACGGTCCAGTTTTCTGTCAGCGATCTCCACCACAACCTCCGCATATTGAGGTCTATGGATCATCGCCATCCCTCCCTTCAGCTTCAATTAAGTATATTATACCAAAAATCAAACCACCTCAAAAGAAAAAACAGGTTCGCTTCCGGTTTTATTTTTCGCCAATTATAATTGACAGCGAAAAATTATAGTTGTAAAATAGTAGACACAGCTCGAAAGGAGGATAAGAATGATCAAACGGGTTTTACTTTACCCTTCGAACCATTTGGTAGTAGTCATTCCTGCCGTTCTCATAGCCGGTTTTGTTTGCGGCAATGTTTTTGACTTGTCAGACCTAAAATCTTTGATTTTGCCGGCCACCTTTTTAATGATCTATCCAACCATGATCGGCTTTCAACTTAAAGAAGCATTTAGTTTAACTTATGGTAAAGTAGTGTTCTGGTCCATCCTCTTAAATTTTGCTTTAATCCCGTTACTGGCCTATGGGTTAGGTGGAAGCTTTTTGAAGCATCATCCTCAAATGTTTGCCGGGCTGGCTGTCGCCGCCCTCCTGCCTACCAGCGGTATGACTATTTCCTGGACCTTGTTAAGTAAAGGCAATGTAGGGGCCGCTATTAAAATGACCGTTGTGGGACTGTTGACCGGTTCCTTTCTGGCTCCCTGGTACCTGTTAGCCATGGTTGGAAAATATGTGCCTATTGATGTGCTCCACATTTTTAAAATCATCGCCATTGTAGTGGTAACCCCACTGTTGCTGTCTCT
>JAAZDD010000021.1 GCA_012512955.1 Clostridia bacterium | reverse complement strand
GGCGGAGAGAGTGGGATTCGAACCCACGGAGGGGGTCAACCCTCACACGATTTCGAGTCGTGCGCCTTAAACCGGACTCGGCCATCTCTCCATGTTCATTTTTGATTAACGCCGGGTTTGAAAAAACTCCTTGAGTAATAACCGGCATTCTTCCTCCCGGATGCCGGCGATTACTTCCAACCGGTGATTCAACCGGGGATCCTGGACCAGGTTCATGAGGGACTCCACTGCTCCCCCTTTTAAATCAGTGGCTCCGAAGACCAGGGTTTTGACCCTGGCTTGGACTAAGGCCCCGGCACACATGGGACAAGGCTCCAAAGTGACATACAAAGTACAGCCATCCAGGCGCCAATCATTCAACACTTTGGCCCCTTCCCGGAGGACCAATATTTCCGCGTGGGCAGTGGGATCCGGCTCCAGTTCCTTGCGGTTATGGGTCCTGGCCAGAATCCGGCCGTCCTTCACCAACACGGCACCCACAGGTACTTCACCCAGGTGGAAGGCTTTCCTGGCCTCCTCCAGAGCCAATGCCATATAATCCCTATGCTGCATCTTACCACCCACAAGGATAATTTACGGATCTATTATAGCTTATCCCTTTCAATCTGTCCATTTCATTTGCCTGTTAAATAATGTGCCGGAGGGTGAATAACTGCGGAAGCCGATACGCCTGACCTTAAGGGTACTGACCATTAATCCTGCCAGGAGCACTACCAGAACCAAGGTGACTATTGCGGGAATAATTGACCCAACGCCACTGAAGAATCGCCGGAAACCTAAAATATATAGACTCAGCATGCTGCCGGCGGCCGTAATGGGCAGTCCCAGAAAATAGTCCCTGTATTCTCCGATATTATACCTGGCCAGGCGGAAAGCACCGGCTAAGGGAAACAGGCCTAAGACCAGGGAAACAACAGCCATGGAACCGAAAATCTCCAGCTGCCACAGGATACAGATAGGCGCTAAACCGAAAGTAATCAGATCAGCAAAGGAGTCCAGCTGTTTACCCAAGTCGGTTGTGGAGTTTAAATACCTGGCCAGCTTGCCGTCGATGCCGTCAATGACAGCGCCGGCTAGAATAAAAAGACAGCCAAGTTCAATATTCACCGGTTGCCCATGAGCCCCGCTAACCAGAAAAATGACCGCAAGTCCCAGGGTCATGTTGGTCAGCGTAAGCAGATTGGGCAGTTGTTTTAGCAGTTTCATCTTTCGTCCCTCTCATCCGAAATATTTGCCAACAGGCAACAAAGCCAATACTCAGTAGAACCACAAACCAAAAAGTAATAAAGCGGAAAACCACCGTTATGACGGCAGCATCGTAAACATTGAGATCCATTAACACTAACAGACCGGTCATGGTGGCCTCAAAACTCCCCAAACCGCCGGGGGTGAGAGGCATCATTACCATTAGATAAGAAATGAAAGCTACTGCCGAGACAAAAAGAAAGTCCCCGTTACCGGAAAAAACCCGAACAAGGAGGAGCAATTTAACGGGAAACAGAAGCCAGAGCATGACAGCCAGAACAAATTGTTTCCACCATTCCCGCCTGTACCCTTTCAGCCTGGTGGTATGGGTTAGGAGCTCCAATAATAAACCTTTTCCCGATTGCAGCCATTTAGGACCCGGTGAGCATCTTTCCAGCCGGCCGGCTATTTTTTCAGGAAAAAACAAAAACGTCAACATCAGACAGGTCAAAGAAAATAAGAGCAGGTAAATCAATTTCTGCCAATCAGCCGGCAAAGCCAACCGGTTGGAAAGATGAAACAGAGCCAATAGATTTAAACCGAAAAAAGCACTTAAACTGAACAATTTTTGCAGGGCAACCACGGCAACTGCTAGATCAATACTGCAGCCCAGTTCTTTTTTCAACAAATACCCCCTGGTAACTTCGCCCCCCACCTTCACACCGGGAGTGACGGATTCCATCAAAGTACCCTGGGCATTGACATAGAGCATTCCCACAAAGTCGAGGGGACAGCCAAGCACCCGGCCGATCCTGCACCACTGGTAATTCAATAACAGCTGAGTAATCAGCTGCAACAGCACCAGGACAGCCACGTAGACCCAAGATATCCCCTTGAAACTGTTTACAAAGGAATGGTAATCAAACTGCCGCGTGAGAATAGCAAGTGCGGTTATCAACATTATAAACAGAGCCGCTTTTTTCATAGTTACTCCCTGCTTTAATATAGAGGGCCGTACCGGCCACATTTTTACTCTTGCCATGGACAGCATACCGGCAATCACTGAAAAACACCCCGCCCTCATGGCTGTAAAAGGGTCTGGCTGTCTTTTTGGGCAAACGGACCAGCAACCGGGTTCCCTGCCGGCACTTTCTTTCTAACTCCATAAACACTTCTTCAAAAGGAGCTACCTGAAGTGCCAAATGAATAACAGAATAGCAATCTACCTCAATATCTTTTCCGTCTGCATAAATAACCTTAAGGTGCTGATCCAAACCAAGCCCGGCAATTAAATGCCTGGCACATAATACACAGTTGTAATCGTTATCGACAATGGTTACTCTGGCTCCGGTCAGCCGGTGGATCAAAATACCGGTAAAGGGACAAGGACCGCCTCCGATACACAGTACCTGATCAGCGGGGGTAATGCCGGCCAGTTTTACTTCATTTTCTACGATACTCCGGTAATAAAGGGCGGAAATGCCGTAAATCAACTTGTTTCTGCTTGCCAGATATTCTATTTTACGGGTGACAGCAACCATCGCATTAGTCATCATTTAATCTCCTGTAATTATATAAATAGCAAACCCATTTTATTAATGATACCACCTATCAAAAAGGCAGTAGCGGTGGTGGACAGGGCGATTGTTACCGCTGTTTTCACCCCGAATTCCTTGGTCAGGATGCCGAAAACGGAAAGACAGGGCAGGTACAAGAGAGCTACCGTTGCCCCCACAAAGATCTGCAAGGGGTTTAAATCCAAGGCCAACAGGGGCGCCGCCGCCATCTCCCGCCGGACAATGCCCAAGACCAAAGCAATGACCGCTTCTTTAGGCATACCGAGCCAGCCGCTGATCAAGGGTTCCAGAAAAACAGCAAGGAAATCCAACAAGCCCGTTTCCTTCAGAACGGCCGCAATCACAATGGCAATCAGCATGGGCACTTCTGCTTCCATTAAAAAATGCCTCATGCGGATCCACAGTTTTTTGAAATAGGCTTTGCGGCTGGGCAAAAGCAGGTTAGGCACTTCGATAATCAACGGTTCCAACTGGCCTTTGAGTATTTTGTTGGTTACCAAGGAGACCATCACCAGAATGGAAATGGCCAAGAGAAACATGGCGGCCAATAACCACATGGAGTGACTGCCCAGGAGGCTAATTAAGGCCCCTGTTTGCGAAATACAGGGCACCGCGAAGCAAACGGCAGCGGAAACCATCAACCTTTCCTTCTTGGTGGTTGCCGCTCTGGAACCGATGATGGCCGGTACTGCACAACCAAAGCCCATGGTGATGGTGATCAGGCTACCGCCCTGAAGACCTATTTTCCGCATGATATTGTCAAACATGACACTGGCCCTGGGCAGGTACCCGGAGTCCTCCAAAAAAGAAAAAACCACGTAGAACAAAAACACATAAGGAAGAATGAGAGCGATAATCCATTCAAAACTGATCACAAAAATACCGTATTCCCCAATCAAAACATTCAACAGTACGCCTTCAGGAATAAAGGAAGCGAAAATTCCCCTGAAAAAAGGAACGATCACTTGGCTGACCAGGGGCAGCAACAACGCCGCTCTAAGGGCTTTCCCTCCTCCTACAATAACCCCCAAGGCCAACACCATGATCGCCAGGGAGATAAAAATACCGGGAAAAGGTTTAATCATCTGCTCCCCTAAAAGATCGAGGAAACTCTGTTTTCCCTGGCTGGTTTTCCTCACCTTCCGGGTAATCTCCCCTGCCCTTTCCCAGGGATCCCCACCGGAAAGACGACTGCATTGGCAGGAACCGTCTTTACAGCCGGGGCAATGACAGGAAAGGCCGGCTTCTCTACCGCCCTGCAGCACCGTACCCAGAGCATTTTTTAACTCGGCAAACCCTTCACCCTTAACGGCAATCGTCGGGATTACCGGTGCTCCCAATTCCTGTTCCAGCAAGGGCACATTAATTTGCGTTCCGTGCCTTTCAGCCACATCCATCATATTGAGAGCATAAACCATGGGTATCTGATATTGGCTGATCTCCAAGGCCAGCTTAATGTTTCTTTCCAAATTAGTGGCATCGAGAACACAAATAACCGCATCTGCTCCGCCTTCCAGCATTCTGGTCGCAACGGCTTCGGCATCAGATACGGCTTCCATGGAATAAATCCCCGGCACATCCACCAAAATGTAGGTTTTGCCGTTGATGTCAATTTTCCCCTCCATATAAGAGACAGTGGTACCGGCAAAATTGGAGCTCAATACATTGATACCGGTCAGGTAGGAAAAAAAGACGCTTTTTCCCACATTGGGATTACCCATCAGTAGTATCTTGTTTTGTTTTTTCCGGATACTGCTAAAATCTTCATTGAGATCATGGCAAGATGTCATCGGCTTACATGGCCTCCCTGACTACAATCTTTTCGGCGATATCCTTACCTAAAGCAATTTCACTCATATCCACTTTAATTACGACGGGTCCCCCCAGCCGGTAGGAATGCTTTTTGAAAACCTGTACATTTTTTCTGATACCCAGGCTGTTCAGCAGCTTCAAATCAGGAACCTCCTGGATAATATATGGCTTGTTGTTTTTAACTTCATAAATATTATTCATAAGAGCACCTCTCCTCTCCCCCGTTTAATCGTTCGGGAAGATAATAATCAGGTAATAGTTTTCGTATGCTAACTAAGTTAGTTCTACCTAACTTTGTTAGTATCATATAATGATTTTTTGTTCTTGTCAATATGTATTTCATAAATAAATCCCAAGGTTCATCAGACCTTGGGATAATTTTAAAATTGCAAGTCACTGGATTATTATCCTGGCTGCCGAGGCCAGGGCTTCATTGGCCTCGCCGACGATTTCTTCAATAATCTCCCGGACGCTTTTTATTTTATTTAAAGGAACCAGGCTTTGCCCTACCTGAACAGACCCGTTTTCCATATCGCCTTCTACAGCCGAAACCCGGCTCCTACCGGCAGCCAGCTTGCTGAGCACTTCAAAGGAGGCCCCTGCTGTTTCCAAAGCCAGGTACTCATCCGTAAATTTATTCCTCAACCCCCTTACGCCAAAATTTCTGGAAAATCCCGTCACCACCGAATCCGTATCGGTGGCTCCTATAATTTTCTCCTTGACGTTGGGATGTACCTGGCATTCCCGGGCCAAAAGAAACCTGGAGCCCATTTGCACCCCCGCTCCTCCCATCAATAAGACAGCGGCCAAAGCCCGCCCGGTTACAATACCGCCGGCCACGATGACGGGAATGCCTGTAATCCGGGGAATAATATTGGTCATCAAAGCCATGGTGGTTTGATTACCGATATGGCCGCCTGCTTCCATCCCTTCGATAATGATGCCGTCGGCACCGTTTTCCTCCATTCTTTTCGCCAATTTTAAATTGGGCACCACGGGAATGACCTTAATGCCGGCCTCCTGTAAAGGCTTCAGGTAAGGCAGGGGATTGCCGGCCCCTAAGGTAACAAAATCCACTTTCAGCTCGCAAATGAGCTCGATTAATCGATCTTTGTTGGGATCCATCAGTACCACATTAACTCCGAAGGGCTTGTCCGTCATTTTTCTTGTCTTCATTATTTCTTCCCTTACCCACTCCGGGTCACCGCCGCCGGTGCCGATTACCCCCGCACCGCCGGCATTGGACACTGCACTGACCAGAGTGGATTCCGAGATCCAGGCCATGCCCCCCTGTATAATAGGGTATTTGATTCCCAAAAGCTCCGTCAATTTGGTCACCGTTCAGAACCTCCATTACCAAAATATAGAATTTTATTTATTTTGAATTTTCAGTATTATACTATATTGGAGACGGATGATCAACAAAAAGTCCCAAGCCGTCAGGCCTGTGACCAAAGGATTATTGTCATTTCACCAGCAGGTTATACAGTACCTGCGCCATCTCCGCCCGGGTTGCTGTACCTGTAGGATTAAGTTTGCCACCGGAGCCGCCGGCGATGCCGGTTTCGACAAAGTGGGACATGGCTGTTCTTGCCCAAGAGGCAATCTCCGAGGCATCGGAAAAATCAAGTAGACTCTTACCGGAACTGCCTTGCGGGAGTTGGCCGGTGACCTTAAGGGCGTTATACAGCAAGGTGAACATCTCCTGCCGGGTTACCTGATTACCCGGTGCGAACAGATTATTACCTACGCCGGCGGTGATACCGAGGCGCTTTGCTGCCGCAAGGTAGCCCGTATAGTAGGTGTTGCCCGCATCGGAGAAGTTATCAGCCGGGCTCGTATCCGGATCGATGCCGTAAGCTCTCATGATCAAGACAATGAATTCAACGCGGGTCAGCTTCAATTCGGGACTGAAGTTGCCGTTGCCGGTACCTTTCGTGATTTCCCTTGCCGCAATGAAGCTAACCGCTTTATGATACCAGGCATCCACAGCCACATCATTGAAGCTTACCTGGTTGTACGCCACTGCATAGTTGCTGAAGTGGGTGGTACTGAAGGTAACCATACCCGTTGCCGGATCATAATGCCCGTTAGGTATAGTGATCACGTTACCGGAACCGTCGATATACCACACCACGCTACTTTCGGGATTTGCCAGTTCTTCTGCAGTCGGCGTATAG
>JAAZDD010000020.1 GCA_012512955.1 Clostridia bacterium | reverse complement strand
CCTCTACCACCCCAAGGTAGCGCTCTACCAAGCTGAGCCACGCCCCGACAACCTATATTGTATACCCTCCGACTGATAATGTCAAGGCTTTATTGCTCCAATTGATCGAGACCAAAAGCGGTATGGAGTGCCACTACGGCCCTGTCGGCGCTTTCATCGTCAACGACACAGGAAACTTTAATTTCAGACGTAGAAATCATTTGGATGTTAATATTGAGCCGGTATAATACTTCAAACATTTTAGCCGCTACGCCCGGATTGGTCTTCATGCCGGCACCGACGATGCTCACCTTGGCCACGGTGTCATCATAGGCAACACCCCTGGCGCCGATGGCATCAGCCACCTGGTTGGCAATTTCAACGGCTCTGGCTTTATCGTCGCGACCTACGGTGAAAGAAAAATCGTTCCGGTTTTCCCGTTCGTGACTCTGGATAATCATGTCCACATTGATGTTTTCCTGGGCCAAGGCATCAAACAGTTGATAAGCAATGCCCGGCTTATCCGGTACATCAAAAAGGGCAATTTTAGTTACGTTGTGGTCGCAGGCCACACCACTGACCACCATATCCTTTTCCATATCCTCAACCTCCCGGACAATGGTACCTTCATTATGGTTAAAACTGCTCCGGACGTGGAGCTTGACATTATTTAGTTTGGCAAATTCCACGGCTCTTGGCTGCAGCACTGCCGCCCCTAAACTTGCCAGTTCCAGCATTTCATCGTAAGAAATAACGGAAAGCTTGGCAGCCTTAGGTACAATCCTGGGATCCGATGTATAAACGCCGTCCACATCGGTGTAGATTTCGCAGACATTTGCATTTAAGGCAGCAGCCAAGGCCACGGCAGTGGTATCGGAACCGCCCCGGCCCAGGGTGGTGATTTCATTTTTGTCTGATATACCCTGGAAACCGGCCACAATGATAATCTTCCCATTGGCTAATTCCTGTTCCAAACGGTCGGTTTGAACATTGAGGATTTTGGCTTTCCCATGGCTGGAGTTGGTTCTGATACCGGCTTGGGGTCCGGTAAGGGAAATAACCGGGTAGCCCTTGGCCTGGATTGCCATCGCCAATAATGAAATGGAAACCTGTTCTCCCGTTGACAGCAGCATATCCATCTCTCTTGCCGAAGGTCTTGCGTTCAACTGGTTGGCCAATTCAATCAAATCATCAGTGGAATCTCCCATGGCGGAAACAACGGTAATCACTTGATGGCCTGCATCCTTATATTCAATAATTCGTTCTGCTACTTTCTTAATCCGTTCCGGATTAGCTACTGAAGAACCGCCGAATTTCTGTACGATTAGGCTCATATTTGCTTACAAACCTCCGTTAATTACCCTTGCACCTTCGTTATCGGGTAAAAGTTTCATAATGGATGCCTCTATCCCTTGCTCGGCAAATGCTGCCAGCATTTCGCCGCAAATAACATCCATATTTTCAACACCAAAAGCGACTACAGTGGGACCGGACCCGCTAAGGGCAACGCCACTGGCACCGGCGGCTTTTGCCTTTTGGAAAGCTGTTTCCATACCCGGTACCAGGGATGAACGATAAGGTTGGTGTAGCCGGTCCTGCATCCCAAATTGCAACAGGTCATATTTACGTTGCAAGAATGCCGCTACCAGAAGAGCTGTTCGTCCTACATTGAAAATAGCGTCTTCCCTGGAGAACTGTTGGGGCAGTATTTGCCTGCCGTTTTCTGTAGATAAGGTGAAATGGGGAATAATTGCTCCTACCTGTAAATCCCCTTGAACAGGGATCTTGTGGCTAATTACATTTTCCCCTTCCATGATACTCATTACCAATCCGCCCAATAATGCAGGAGCAACATTATCCGGATGCCCCTCAAAACCGGTAGCTAATTGAAGCAGTTCATCGTTGCTTAAAGGATAGTCAAGGAGGGCATTTGCCGCCACCATACCGCCGGTAATGGCCGCGGCACTGGAACCTAAGCCCCTGGCTAAAGGAATGTTGTTAATCAGTCTGATCCTGACCCCTTGACAGTCGTAATTACACTTTTGCCACACTTTTTGGGCGGCCCGGAAGACAATATTGTTCTCATCCCTTGGGATACCGGCAGTGCCTTCCCCTATTATTTCTATTTGCAAACCGCCGGCAGTAAAACTCATTTCTACAAAATTGTACAGGTTTAAAGCCAATCCAAGCACATCAAATCCGGGTCCTAAGTTGGCCGTTGTTGCCGGGACACGAACTGTAACCATTGGTTTCTCCTCCGCATGTAAGCTGACAGCTATAATTATACAACAAGTTCAAAGAGCTATCCATTACTATTTACTATTCGCCGGATTCGACCCGGATTACGCTGTCTACTTTATCCACGGGAGGCAGGTCCCTGATCTCCGCCATAGCCGCTCTGAAATCTGCTTCTATCACTTGATGGGTAACGATTACAATCTCCGCCAAATGGGCTAAGGTGCGCTTCTGTAATACGGAAGCGATACTGACTTGATGTTCTGCCAGGACTCCGGCGATTTTAGCCAAAACACCCGGCTGGTCCTGTACTAACAGTCTTAAGTAATATGAGCAGTTCAACCGGCCAATAGATCTGATATGTTTATGATAATAACAGGTACAGCCGGTTAACCTGCCGGTGATGCCCAATCTGACATGTTTGCCGACGGCCATGATATCCCCCACTACCGAGCTGGCGGTCGGGAATTCCCCGGCACCGGGCCCAAAAAACATGGTCTGCCCTACGGCATCCCCCTCTACAAAAACGGCATTATATACATCATTAACCGAGGCCAAAGGATGCCGGTCAGGGATCAAAACCGGATGGACCCGTACATCCACTTCTCCGTCCACTTCCTGGGCTACACCCAGGAGCTTGATAGTATAACCCAATTCTTTAGCATAAGCAATGTCCAATGTGGAAATGTTCCTGATTCCTTCGACATAGACCTGATCGAAGGAGACCCTGGTACGAAAAGCAATGGACGCCAATATGGCTATTTTCCTGGCAGCATCCAGGCCATCCACATCGGCTGATGGGTCTGCTTCCGCATACCCCAGCTCCTGGGCCTCTGTCAAAGCTTCAGCAAAATCTTTTCCTTCCATGGACATCTTGGTGAGAATATAATTGGTTGTCCCGTTAACAATCCCTAAAACTCGTTTAATCCTATTGCCTGCCAGGGATTCTTTTAAAGGTTGAATGATCGGTATCCCACCGGCGACGCTGGCTTCAAAGCGAATGTCTTTTTCGTATTCGGCAGCTGCTGCAAAGATTTCCTGGCCATGAGCTGCCAGCACATCCTTATTGGCTGTAACCACGTTTTTTCCTTTGGCGAAAGCAGCCAAGATATAATTCTTTGCCGGTTCAATGCCTCCCATTAGTTCCACAACGATTTGAATCTCCGGATCATTCAGAATATCCTCTGCCTGGTCGGTAAAAATCTCCCGGGGCAAGTCAAGGGAACGTTGTTTGTTCAGGTCACGCACCAGTATCCTCTTGATTTCAAACCGGCAGCCGGTATTCATGGCAATCTCGTCCTGATTTCTCAGCAATTGTTTGACCACACCGGAGCCTACCACACCGCAGCCTAACAATCCAATTTTGACAATATCCAACCTACAGTCCCCTCCTAGGCTTCGTCAGCTGATCAGTTCTACTTTGGCAAATTCCGTCTATCATTGATACTAAAGACGGTACCCTCCGGGTGACTTCGGCAAATCAGCTGTTACAAAAAGGTACTGTTAGTCATTATAGCATTCAATTCCTAGGCAAAGCAATACTATGAGCTAAATGCCGCTTTGGTGCTAGGCAATTTTGGCTAAGAAGTCACCAATAATTTTACTTTGTTGTTGGAATTCAATCAGAAACCCGTCGTGACCGTAGGGAGAATTCACTTCTTGATAAACAGCTTGGCCCCCCGCTTCAAGAAGTGCTTTCACAATTTCCTTTTGCTGGTAAGGGGGATAGAGAAAATCACTAGATACTCCCACTGACAAAAGGGGTACTTTGATCCGGCTGAGTGCCTCATGATAATTCTCAAAGGGGTAGCCGATATCATGAAGATCCATTGCTTTCGTCAGAATCAAATAAGCATTGGCATCAAACCTGCTGACCAGCTTGCGCCCTTGATATCTCAAATAATTCTCCACCTCAAAACGCTGGGCGAAGTCATAATAATCTTCCGGCTTCGTTCCGGAAAAAGCCCTGGCAAATTTCTGGTCCCAGGCTTTGATACTTTTATAGGTGATAATTCCCACCATCCTGGCCAAGGCCAATCCTTGTTCCGGGGATTGGCTGTCATAGTACTCTCCCCCTTGCCAGTTGGGATCAAGCATGATTGCTTCCCGCTGGGTTTGGTTGTAAGCGATAGTCTGGGCGGATAAACGAATACAGGTAGCAATAGGTATTGCCGAGCTCAGATAATCAGGATAATGAATTGCCCATTCCAAAACCTGCATTCCCCCCATGGAACCACCGGCAACGGTCACCAGGTGTTTGACCCCCAGGTAATCCAGCAATGCTTTTTGCACATGAACCATATCCCGGATGGTAATTACGGGAAAGGACATGGCGTAGGGCCTGCCCGTTTCGGGATTAAGGGAAGCAGGCCCGGTAGTGCCATTACAGCTCCCAAGGACATTGGAACAAATAACAAAGAACTTGTCGGTATCAAAAGTTCTGCCCGGGCCGATTAGGGGATCCCACCAGCCGGGAACCCGGTCGGTTTCCTTGTGCCATCCGGCAGCGTGAGCGTCACCGGTTAAAGCATGGCAGATTAAGATGGCATTATCACCGGCTGAATTGAGTTTGCCGTAGGTTTCGTAAGCGACGGTGATTTCCGGCAATGTTGCCCCGCTTTCTAACGGCCAAGGCCTTTTATCGGGGGTAAAATATTCTGTTCTGACAATTCCGATACTGCCCATGTTGACTCCTTCCGTTTCCACTGTTAAATGCCGTTAAATGCTTGCTCCAAATCGGCCAGTATATCTTCCACCCCTTCGATCCCAATGGAGAGCCTGATCAAATCCGGGGTAATGCCGCCGGCCTCCATTTGCTCTGCTGACAATTGCTGGTGAGTGGTGCTGGCGGGGTGGATGATCAGGGAACGGGTATCTCCTAAGTTGGCAACTAAATTGAACAGTTTAACATTCTTGATGAATTGTTTGCCTGCCTGCAACCCGCCTTTAATGCCAAAAGAAAGCATGGCGCCAAAGCCGTGTTCCAGGTATTTTTTGGCTTTCTCATGGTCCCGGTGGGAGGGCAGCCCCGGGTAGTTGACCCAATTTACTTTAGGATGCTGTTCCAAATACCGGGCCACAGCCAGAGCATTGCTGCAATGCTGCTCCATTCTAAGAGGGAGAGTTTCCACTCCCTGTAAAGTCAAAAAGGCGTTAAAAGGACTGAGGCAAGCCCCCAGATCCCTCATCAACTGGACTCTGGCCTTGATAATATAAGCCAGGGGACCGAAGGTTTGGGTATAAGACATCCCGTGATAACTGGGATCCGGCTGGACGAATTCCGGGAACTTGTTTTCTTCCCAGGTGAATTTGCCGCTGTCCACTATGATGCCGCCGATGCTGTTGCCATGACCGTTAATATATTTGGTGGTCGAGTGAACCACAATGTCCGCTCCCCATTCAAAAGGCCGGCACAGGTAAGGAGTGGCGAAAGTATTGTCCACGATCAAGGGTACTCCCAGGGAGTGTGCCGCTTCGGCATAAGCCTTTAAATCAGCAATATCCAAGCCGGGATTCCCGATGGTTTCCACAAAAAAACCCTTGGTTCGTTCGTCGGCTGCCTCGGCAATAGCCTCCGGATGGTTGGGAACCAGTCTGAATTCTATTCCCCATTTAGGCAAAGTATTGGCAAAGAGGTTGATGGTTCCTCCATACAAATTAGTGGCGGCTACTATATTATCACCCTGCCCGGCTAGATTATAAATGGCCAGGGTAATAGCAGCCTGACCGCTGGAAGTGGCTAAGGCCCCTACTCCCCCTTCCAGGGTGGCGATCCTTTGTTCTAAAGCGGCTACGGTGGGATTGCCCAGCCGGGTGTAAATATTCCCGGCTTCTTCCAAGGCAAAAAGCCGGGCGGCGTGATCCGGATCATTAAATTGGTAGGCTGCCGTTTGATAAATGGGCGCTGCCAGTGCTCCCGTAGTGGGGTCGGGGGCGTGTCCTCCCCGGACAGCCAGGGTGTTTAAACTCCATTTTCTTTCCATTCCTACATCTTCCTTCCTTCAGGGGTTTAATAAAAAATCCTCTTCGAAATGAAGAGGATCATAAGCCATGCTAAACATGGGATTCCTCTCATCTCTCAGGTCAAACCTGCAGGAATTGGCACCTTTCCGCTCAACGGATGGTTGCCGGGTTTCATTGGGCCCGTCCCTCCACCTCTCTGGATAAGAGTGTACGTATGAAATTTAAATCAACTATAGCAGGCGAGGTTAATTTTGTCAATAAGAATTTTGTTAATCGTAATAAAGAAAAAAGTCGGTCCAACGCCGACTTAAATGATAATACAAATTAAACCACCACTGCCTTCGTTAACTATTCGTTCCAGTGTTTCCTGGAGCTTAATTTGCGCATTTTCAGGCATATGATATAGTTTTCCCTGAATTCCTTCCCGGACCAGATCGCTCAATGTCTTGCCGAAAACATTGGTATCCCAGATCTTTTGCGGGTTGTCTGCAAACTCCGACATAATATATTCAATCAAATCTTGGCACTGCTGCTCTGTACCTACCAAAGGGGTAATTTCCGTGGTGATGTCGGCTTTAATCAAGTGATATGAGGGTGCCGTAGCCTTCAGGCGTACCCCGTACCTGCCACCTTGCTTGATGAGTTGCGGTTCCGCCAGTTCCATATCTCCTACGGTTGGAGAGACTACACCATAGCCCGTATTCTTCACTTCCTGGAGGCCGGTTGCTATTTTATCAAATTCTTTTTTAACCTGGCTTAATTCCACCATGTGCTTTAACAAGTGGTGGCTGCCTCTGACGTCATAACCGGTCAGTTCCCGGAGAACCTGGTAGAACAAGTCGTCCCTGGTGCTCATTTCAATTGAGGTGCTGCCGGTACCCAGGTCCACTTTCAACAGAGACACTTTGTCTACCTTATCATTAAGTGCCAATTCTTCAATGACTCCGTCAATATCCCTCAGTCTGGTCACTTTGCTTACGGCGTTACGGACCGTGCCCTCCAACTCAGCCCGGAGCCAATAATCTGCATCCAGTTCTTCCACCCATTTAGGCAAGTCTACATTGACTTCAGTAACAGGAAACTCGTAGAGGGCCTCCTCTAAGATGTGGAGGATATCTTCTTCAGTTAATTGGGCCACATTCAGGGGAATGACCGGTACATCGTATTCCATTTCCAAAGAATGGGCCAGTTCCACCGTATCCTCCCGTTCGGGATGCAGGGAGTTCAAGACCACGATAAAGGGTTTATTGCTCTCCTTGAGTTCATAAATGACTCTTTCTTCGGCATCCAAATAGTTTTCCCGGGGTATATCCGAAATACTGCCGTCAGTAAACACAGCAATCCCAATGGTTGAGTGATCAACGATAACCTTTCGGGTGCCTATCTCGGCAGCTTCCTTGAAAGGTATCGCTTCTTCAAACCATGGTGTTCTGACCATGCGAGGCTCGCCGCCGTCTTCATAACCGATGGCGCCTTCCACTTGATAACCGACGCAGTCTACCATTCTAACTTTAACATTTAATCCTTGCTTGATCGTAATCTCCACTGCTTCGTTGGGGATAAATTTCGGTTCTGTGGTCATGATAGTCCTGCCGGCAGCACTTTGGGGTAACTCATCCCGGGCCCGATCCCGCTCGTTAGGATTCTTAATGTTGGGAAGCACCAGTAATTCCATGATCCGTTTAATTAGAGTAGATTTGCCGGTCCTAACAGGGCCGGGAAAACCCAAGTAGATGTCACCGCCAGTCCGTTCAGCAATGTCCATTAAGATGTCCGGTTTTTCCAATTATTTTCCCTCCTTTTGAATACATCCTCCTGCCCTCAGGTGAATCGCTACCCCATCCCTCCTTATGAAGAGATTACTATGAGCCTAGGCAGATTTTATGATTCATAACACACTGAATTAGACAGCTTTAAACACTATATCTATATGACTTGACCATGGGAATATTACCCTCAAACAAAAAAAAGTGCTTTTTTAAGCACTTTTAGACTTACCAATTTTTCTCAAACAAAGTAGCAATTTCCTCCAACTCATGGGTTTTGCTTCTTCCCATCAAATTTTCAACACTGTCTAAAGGTGACTTACCTTCAAACAAGATTTGATACATTTCCGCCGCAATAGGCATGGGTACAGCATATTTAGCAGACAGTTGATGAGCGGTTTTTGTAGTGTTTACTCCCTCCACTACCATACCCATGGAAGATAACACTTCATCCAGGGGCACTCCCTGTCCCAAGGCGATTCCTGCCCGGCGATTCCGGCTATGCATACTGTTGCAGGTAACAATCAGGTCTCCGATACCGGCCAGGCCCGCAAAAGTCAGGGTTTCAGCCCCCATCTTCGTTCCCAGCCTGGCTATTTCCACGGCCCCCCTGGTCATCAAGGCTGCCCTGGTATTGTCTCCAAATCCTAAACCGTCTGCAATACCTGTGGCAAGAGCGATAACGTTTTTTAAGGCTCCTCCCAGTTCCACACCAATAACGTCCGGGTTGGTATAGACCCTGAAGGAGGAATTCATGAACAGGTCCTGCACCAATTCAGCTGTTCGCCTGATTTTGGCAGCCGCCACCACAGCGGTAGGCAGACGCCTGGCTACTTCTTCAGCATGGCTGGGACCTGACAGAATGGCGATATTCTCGGACAAATGGGGCAGTTCAGCAGATATTACCTCACTCATCCGACACAAGGTACCGTTTTCAAGTCCTT
>JAAZDD010000164.1 GCA_012512955.1 Clostridia bacterium | reverse complement strand
TGGCCTATTTGTCCCCGGAACAAATAGGGCGTTTGAATGTGAAAGTTGATGAGCGTAGTGATCTTTACGGTTTAGGAGTCCTGCTGTATGAACTGATCTCCGGTTGTTTACCTGTTCAAGGGGAAGAACCGGCCGGCTGGCGCCACGCCATTATCACTCAGGTTCCCCGGAAGCCCATCAGTCTGGCGCCCTCTATTCCCCCTGTTCTTTCTGACGTAATTATGAAACTGTTGGAAAAAGCACCGGAAAACAGGTATCAGAGTGCCCGTGGATTATTATGGGATCTGCAGGAATGTAGACGCCGGCTGCGCCAAACAGGAACCATCGGTTTATTCCCCGTAGGAGAGTATGACGTGGTTTCTTCTTTCCGCCTGCCTACAAAGGTTTTTGGACGGGAGGAGGAGCTCCAAGCCATTGTCACTGTCATTAGCCAAGCGGTTGAAGGGCAAAGCAAGACTCTCCTGGTTAGCGGGGAGCCGGGCGTGGGCAAAACTATGCTTCTCAATGAAGCCTTCAAAACTGTTCCGCTGGGTTCCGGCTTTTATATTGCCGGAAAATTTGACCAGCTGAGGCGGAATGTTCCCTATGCTGCTTTTGCCGGTGCCTTTGGAGAATTGATTAAACAGCTGATGAGCGAAAGCAAGGAAGAGTTGGGGTATTGGAAAAAGCAAGTAACCAAAGCCCTGGGCCGGAACGGCGCAGTCATTTTGGAAGTAGTTCCGGAATTAGAGTGGCTGATCGGCTCTCAACCTCCTTTGGATGAGTTGCCTCCTAAGGAAGCGGAGAACCGCTTTTTGCTGGTATTCAGTGATTTTGTAAAGGCATTTGCCAAAAAAGGCCGTCCCTTGGTGTTATTTTTGGATGATCTGCAGTGGGCTGATCCGGCCTCCCTGAAATTGTTCACCTATTTGGCCACCAACAGTGACCTGGATTCCGTTCTTTTGGTTGGTGCTTTCCGGGATGATGAATTAGATGTCGAGCAGTTGTCAGTGGACCTCAACGAAGCGGCCCATCTCTCCCTTAAGCCTTGGAAACCCGGTCAGGTGACGGAATTTCTGGCGGAAACTTTTCATTCTGAGACCGGTGACGTGGAACAATTATCGGAGATCCTATATCGCAAAACCGGTGGAAACCCTTTGTTTTTGAGCCAACTGTTAAAGTTGATCTATGGTGAAGGGCTAATCTACTTTGACCCTATAGAGGTCCGCTGGAAATGGCAAACGGAAGCGCTCCGGAAACGCCAGCCGGAGGATAATGTGTTGCTGCTCTTTTTGAATAAGCTAAAAAGTCTACCGGGATCAACCCTCGAAGTTCTCAAATGGGCGGCCTGTATCGGCAGTAGATTTAGTCTCGATGTCTTGTCTGACATGTGCGGTCAATCGTTGGAGGAGACCGCCTCCTCGCTTAAGCCGGCCATCGATGAGGGATTGGTACTGGACTTGACGTTTCAATTGGAATTCTTACATGACCGGGTCCGGCAGGCGGTTTATTCACTTCTCTCTGATGAGGAACAAAAACAACGGCATCTCGCCATTGGCCGCTTATTGCTGGCAAATGCCGGCGGTGACAGTCCGGAAGAAAAAGTATTGTCCGTTATGGATCATTTTAATCGCAGCTTGTTATTGATTGATGATCCGGAAGAACGGATCAAGCTGGCAGGCTATAATCTGATTGCCGGACGGAAAGCAAAAGCCTCGGCAGCTTATGCCTCGGCTCTCCAGTATTTTCGCTGTGGGAAAACACTGTTGCCTGATGATGCCTGGGACAAGCATTATGCGGTCTGTTATGAAGTGCATTTGGAGCTTGCCCAGGGAGAATACCTGGCCGCCAATGTGGAAGAAGCGGAAAAACTCTTTGATCAGGTGATTGCCAGGGCAAAAACAGAGCTGGAACGGGCAAGGATTTATAGCTTAAAGATCATCCTCTATGGGGGAATCGGGGATTACTCCCGGGCTGTTCAAACCGGGATCCGGGCTTTGGCTAAACTGGGAGTCAAGCTGCCTTTCCATCCTACCAAGGGGGATTATGCCAGGGAATTGCTGCTTTATAAATGGAACATGCGCAACAAAAGGATTGAAATGCTTGCCGGCCTGCCCGAAATGCAAGATCCCCGGCAGCGCATGGTTGCTGAAC
>JAAZDD010000163.1 GCA_012512955.1 Clostridia bacterium | reverse complement strand
GGCTTCTCCATTAACATCCATTACGTACATTCCATTGGCGGGATTAACCAAGTAATTAACCTCTGTGGTTCCATCACTATAGGGCATAAAGCGAAATGCTCCTGCCCGGGTAAAATAGATTTGTCCATCCCCTTTCTCACCGTTCAATCCTTCTGCCAAAACAAAAAATCCGTCTCCTTCAATCATTAAGTCATCTTGTTTCCCAGTGGGTTGCGCGGCCCCCTGGGTATGAATCACATCAATGGTACCTAAAGAGATACCCAATCCGATTTGTTGAGGGTTGGTACCGCCGCGAACATCGCTGCCAACGGAACCGCCTCTCAAAGTTTGATAGAAAATATCCTGAAAAGTAGCCCTGGCTCTTTTAAAACCGGGGGTATTCACGTTGGCGATATTGTCGCCGATGACGTCCATCCGTGTCTGGTGGGTCCTTAACCCGGCCACGGCGGCGTACATGGAACGCATCATAGCTAAGTACGACCTCCTTGTTAATCCGGTGCCATCAGGCTGCTTCTGTCACTCGGCAGCCTTTAGCCTCCTCCAAGAGGTCCGGCTAAACAATAATGGCACTGTCGATATTGGTAAAAAGGTTATTTTTTAAAGATTGACCGTCGAGAGCTGTCACTACCGTTTGATTTTTGATGCTGACTATCAAAGCCATTTCATCAAGGAGCACCAGCGATTCCCGGCAACCCTTTCTGGCTGCTTCCTGAACCCCTTGTTCCACCCTGGCCAGCCTTTCCGGTGTCAACTCCAGGTTGCGGCGCTGGATTCTGTCCATCGCGTGCGTGGAAAACTGCAACTTTGATTGAGCAACCAATGTTTGTTGCAGCACCTGTTGGAAACCGGTCTCTGTTTTCTTAACCGTTCTCCTGGACTGTGGAACAGGCTGAAGTTCGGGAATGATGGGTCTGGTCAGATCGATGCGATTACTCATCCGTCTCACCGTCCCCGCCACCGCTTTCACCGGAGTTGTTGTCCTCACCTGAATCTCCGGATGCTTCCGGCTCCGGTACTTCCCCTTCGGGACCGGGGATTTCAGGCACTTCCGGTTCCGGCGCCGGCGGCACTCCCACGGAAATAATCGCCGCTATATCATACTCCTTCCCGTCAATTTCCAATTGGAACTGACCGTTTTTAAAACTGACCCCGGTAACAATACCTTTGATAAACTCGTCATCAGTTGTCAAAGCCTCCATTTGCTTTCCCAATAAAGATAAGTATTGTCCCCACACCAGGTCTTCCTCGAAAACTTCCAGCTTGGCGGCAATATTCTGCAATTGTTCCAGAGAACTGAATTGAGCCATTTGGGCAATGAATTCAGTATCCTTCAACGGTTCCAAGGGGTTTTGTCCCCTGAACTGGGCCGCCAAAATCTTCAAAAACTCATCCTTGCCCAATTCCTTTTTTACTTCTCTGTGCTCCTCACTGGCTCCCGCCTGATAGGTTGCGTAGGGATTAATCCTCACCTGTATTCACCACCTTAGGCACGGTAGTCAATCCTTCCTTGTCTGCCGATTTCCCGGTCATCACCGGTTTCTTCCGGTGCCTGTTCCCCAGGGAAGGTCAACGGAGCAGGATGGTGTCCACGCTGCTGCCAATCCTGGTGTCTTTCCTGAAAGGAACTGCCCGGATCTCCTACTTCTACCTGCACCTGGTCAAAACGAACACCCTGGTCCTCCAAAGTCTGTTTCAACTGGGGCAAGTTACTGTCCACCATGCGTGCCACCTGGTGATTCTCGATGAGGAAGCGAGCAGTCATGACCCCGTTTTCCACCCAAAGACGAATTGCTAACTTGCCCAGGTACTCCGGTTTCAACTGGATCTCAATTTCGTGCTTCTCACCCAGGACTTTCAGCTTGCCTGATTGGACAATCTGCTCTGCCACTTCACTGAAAGCGAGGATATTGCCTGCCTGGGCCGGTTGACGGAATGAAGCAGCCTGATTCAGGTTCTCTAACTGCCGAGGCTGCTCCTGGAGCATCAGGTTCAGGAAATTATTCTCCCGGCCGGCAAGGGATTCCGGCAAAGGCTTTTCTCCTTTGGAACCGTGGTCCCCATTCAAGCCGTGAACGTCGGGGTTATCCTGGATTAGATATTCCATTCCCGGGTTGTTAACAGTTAGGCCATGTAATCGATGACCCGGTTCTTGATTCAATACTTCCCGGAAGCTTGAATTCATTTGGAGGGATAAGTTGAGCTCCTTGCCCATCGGGGACTGCACCTCTTGCCGTTCTCCTGCCAGCGCTGCCAAAGTTTGTGCTTCAGCTTCCCCGTTCAACGGCAAGGCAGGAACCTGTGGGTTTTTCCCCTG
>JAAZDD010000162.1 GCA_012512955.1 Clostridia bacterium | reverse complement strand
TACGTAAACAGTCTAGGAGTTTTCCTCGGCAGATGTACCAATTTCTAGCCTCTTTTGCAGTATAGGTTTCAAATAGCATACCCAAGGGTTTATGGCCGTAAACCAGTGAGTATGAATGCCTATCATTCACCGATACCACTCAAGGCAGGCTACGCTGCATCCAGCCGTAAGACCGAACTGCAGGTTTCACCCCCAAGCCGTACCTTAACCCGGTGGATTAAGGCACGAATTTGGGTCTCCACGGGGGTAGGGTCAACGCCTACATGCCCTTGTAGATCGCCCTATCCCCCTTAACTCCCAGCACCAACCCCCGACGGGGCGTCGGCAGCCAGCACCAGGAACTTCATCGATGTGCCCTTTAACGGATTTTTAGGCCCGTCTTCAAAATTGGCCATTCTGACTAGAATACTGCACCACTCACTTTGAAATAATGTACCTATTTTGAGTAACAATTGTATCACTGAAAATTTTCTTACGCAAGTGGCAAAAACAGCAATTATCTGTTCCTGTTCCTGATGTAGGTCATTAGCAGTCGCAAAGGGTCTGCTTTTTCACTGAAGCCCCTTAAGACATCCAGGGACTCGCTGATGCACTGTTCCACCGTTCTGCGTGCTTCCTCCATCCCTAATAAACTGGGGTAAGTAGCCTTCTGCTTTTTTGCATCACTGCCGGTAGGTTTGCCCAGCAAAGAAGCGTCGCCTTCAATATCCAAGATGTCGTCGGTGATCTGAAAAGCCAAGCCCAGCAAGTCGGCATACCGGCCTAGGGCCTCCAACTGTGGGGAGCTGGCTCCCCCCAGCAAAGCACCGGTAAGGATACTGGTTTTAAACAGGGCTCCTGTTTTATGCCGGTGAATGTATTCCAGGGTAGGCAGGTCAACAGGCCTCCCTTCCGATTGTAAATCCACCACCTGCCCGCCGATTAACCCTCCTGTGCCTATGGCTGTGCTGATTTGTTGGATAATTTGAATAACCAACGATTCCGGGTAGGCCCCTTCCGGTACAGCCAGTTTGGTCAATAATTCGAAGGAATAAGTTAATAAAGCATCTCCTGCCAAAATGGCTATTCCTTCTCCAAAAACCTTATGACAGGAAGGCTTTCCCCGGCGAAAATCATCATCATCCATTGCCGGCAGATCATCATGGATGAGGGAATAAGTATGAATATATTCCAGGGCACAGGCTAGGGGCAGCATGGGTTCGTATTGTTGGGCACCCACTGCTTCCCCGGCCGCCAAGGCCAAAATAGGCCGCAACCTTTTTCCGCCAGCTGACAGGCTGTAGTGCATCGCTTCATGGATCACCGGGGGGAATGCAGTCGCCTCAGGCAAAAAACGAAAAAGAGCTTCTTCCACTATTGATGCCCTTTGCTGCAAATACTCATCAATATTCATTTTGTTCATCCTCCGAAAAAGACAAGGGCTCCAGTTTAAATTCCCCTGAGGCTTCTTCCACCAGTACAGCTAAACGGTGTTCCGCAGCGGTTAAAATCTTCTTACAATAATTGACCAATCCTACTGCCTCCTCAAAGTACCGGAGCGCCTCTTCAAGACTTAATTCATGATGTTCCAAGTGTTCCACTACTTCTTCCAAACGACGGGAAGCTTCCTCATATGTCATTTAGGTCTCACCTCTAATACCTGGCATTCCATACTGCCATCCTTTACTCTGACCTCCAAAACCTGTCCTGGGCTCACCTGGCCAACGCTGTTGACGACATTCCCCTCCCGGTCCTGGCAAATGGCAAATCCCCGGGCCAGAACCTTCAATGGGCTCAAGGTTTCCAGTTTACGAGCCTGGAGAATCAATTCTTGCCGTTTAGCTTCCAGGAATTGTTCAATTAATTGCTGAACTTTATTCCCGGTTAACTCGATACTTTGCTTTTGGGAGGACAGTAAACGGTCCGGCTTAGCCAAGACAGAATAATTGAGGATGGAATCCAATCTATGCTTTTTGGGGCCGATGACGCTAATGACCCGGTGGTGAGCTCTTTTTAGGAGCCCTTCCAATCTGGCTTGTTCCTGGAAATAATCGGGAACTACCAGGGCGGCAGCTGCAGAAGGGGTGGCTCCCCGGGCATCAGCCACTAAATCAGCAATCGTATAATCAGTCTCATGGCCAACCCCCGTGACGATGGGAATTCTGGAGGCGGCAATGGCCCTGGCCACAGCTTCCGTATTGAAGGCCCACAACTCCTCCAGGGCACCTCCTCCCCTGGCTAGGATGATCACATCAATTTGCCCGTACCGGTTTAAAAGGGAGATAGCTTTAACGATGGATTCCGGGGCCTCCACTCCTTGCACCAGAGCCGGGGCAACGATGATCTCCAAGTAAGGGTAACGTTTCAAAGAAACAGTTAAAACATCCCTGATGGCAGCACCGGATAAAGAAGTTACAAGACCGATCCGACGGGGAATTTGAGGCAGTCGTTTTTTTCGCTCCGGACTAAACAGACCTTCTTTTTCCAATTGTTCCTTTAAAAGCTCAAAAGCACGGTGCAAATCACCCGCTCCTAAAGGCTGCACTTCTTCCACATACAACTGGTAAACTCCGTCCCTTTCATAAATGGAAAGGGAGGCCCGTACAAGGACCTCCATTCCATCCCTCAAAGGTACCGGCAGTCTTACCGCTCGTGATCGGAACATTACGGCTCTGACGGAACCCAGCCGGTCTTTCAAAGTGAAATAGAGGTGACCGGAGCCGGGTCGGCGCAAATTGGAAACCTCGCCTTTCACCCATAAATTTGACAAAAATGGATTAGTAGCCAAGAGCTCTTTCAGATAATTGTTCAGTTCCGATACTTGCCAACATTTGACATGAGCAGGCCGGGAAAACATGTTTACATCCTTTCTCTTACCTGGGCAACGGCTTTTTCCCGCAACTGGGCGGCCTTTACTATTAAAGCGTATATCTCAGTTTGGATTTTGTCCACATATTCCGCGTCTTTAATACTGGGAATGTTAATATCCACACTTAACAAAACGCTGTTTAAAGCTGCCTCGGCCACATAGGCAGCTACCCCCACGTCACTGATAGCCCCTTTATTGCCAATGGTGGACAGTTCTTCTGCCAATTCCAGACCCTCAAGACAAACCCGGGCAATCTCCATGGGCGTATCGGTAGCTCCTTTAAGGGCTTCCTGCATCAAACGGGCCCGTTCTGCTTTTTGTTCTTCTGTGTCTTTGGGAAGCTTGAGGACATCCATAAATTGACCGAAAACCTTAATGTCCTCAGCCACCAGTTCTTCCAGACGGGACATCAATTTATTGGTCTTTTCCAAGATTACTTTAACTTGCGGCTCCACATCCTGGTATTTGGTCTTACCGACGGTCAGGTTGCCGACCATGGAAACCATAGCAACGCCAAAACTGCCGACAATGGCGGACACACTGCCCCCACCGGGGGTTGGTGCATCGGAAGCAGAGGCTTCTAACACCTGTCGCAAGGAAGAATCGAAAACATTATTCATGACCCAACCTCCCGAAGCTATTGTTGCTTTTGTTGCAGTTTGATACCTAGCAGCACGTTCTTGAACAACAGTGCCGTTGTCAGTGAACCGACACCGCCGGGAACGGGAGTAATGGCACCGGCCACTTCCTTGACAGCTTCAAAATCCACGTCTCCCGTAATACCACCTTCTATTTCATTGATACCGGCATCAACAACCACTGCCCCCGGTTTTATCATGTCCGCTTTGATCATGTTGGCTTTACCTACGGCAGCGATCACGATGTCAGCCTGCCGTGTATGATAACCCAAATCCGGAGTCCGGGAATGACAGATAGTGATGGTGGGATGATGTTTCAGCAGGAGGAAAACCAAAGGCTTACCAACCGTTTCACCACGACCGACAATCACTGC
>JAAZDD010000161.1 GCA_012512955.1 Clostridia bacterium | reverse complement strand
TTGCGGGGGTCCACAATAAACAGAGCCCCGGGCAGCCCGTTCATGGTCTTAATACCACCCAAGAAACGCTGCAGTTTATCTCTTTCAGCCAACAGCTGCGCTACTTCTTTTTTGGGCAGAACGGCAAACTTGCCTTCCTCTTCCATTCGCTCGAGTTCATGCAAACGTTCAATCCGTTTACGAATAGTCTGGTAGTTGGTGAGCATACCGCCTAACCATCTTTCGTTAACATAGAACATGCCACAACGTTCTGCTTCTTCACGAATAGATTCTTGGGCTTGTTTTTTGGTGCCGACAAACAAGATGCTCTTGCCTTCGGAAACCAAATTCCTTACAAAATCATAAGCTTCTTCAACTTTTTTTACTGTCTTTTGTAAGTCAATAATATAGATCCCATTACGCTCAGTAAAAATGTAAGGAGCCAATTTGGGATTCCACCGGCGGGTCTGATGCCCGAAATGAACCCCGGCCTCTAAGAGCTGTTTCATGGAAATCACTGCCATAACGCTCCACCTCCTCTCCGTGGTTTTAAACCTCCACTCCCCGCATTTTGAAGAAAGACCCGCAGGCACCCTTTCTTCAATTGAGAAGCGTGTGTATTTTACACCAGAACTTAGTATAGCACAGGTAAATACCCACCGCAACAATTTAAGCAGGCTATCCATATAAATCTTTACCAAAAATACCTATCTCTATGCACACTCGTCCGCAGAGATGACAGCAAAAAAGAACCGGTTCCGGTTCTTTTAGCGCTTAAGCTTATTCAATTCTTCCATCAGATTGTCGTTCAGTACCCGGATATAGGTACCTTTCATGCCCAGGGACTTGGATTCGATCACTCCTGCACTTTCAAACTTTCTCAGGGCATTGACAATTACTGAACGGGTAATACCGGCCCGGTCTGCAATTTTGCTGGCTACCAGTACTCCTTCATCCCCTTCCAGTTCAGCAAAGATATGTTCCACTGCCTCCAACTCTGAATAGGAAAGGGTGCCTAAAGCAATGTGCACGGCGGCCCGTTTCCGGGCTTCCTCTTCAATCCGGTCCGCTTTGGCCCGCAAAATTTCCATGCCGACCACAGTGGCTCCATATTCCGCCAGAATCAGGTCTTCATCGGTAAAAGGAATGTTAAATTTAGAAAGCACTAAGGTGCCCAAACGCTGTCCGCTGCCGATAACCGGAACGACAGTTGTTATTTTGTTCTGAAAAACACATTCAGTCTTATCCGCAAAAATACAAGTGTTTCCTTCCTGATTGAAATTGGCCTTAGTTTCACTAATCCTCAGAAGCTCCTCGTTGAAATCCTCGGGAAAACGCTCAGAGCGGTATACAATATCTTCCATGATCTCGCATGTAAAACCTTCCACAAATGCATAGCCAAGAATTTTTCCATGGCGTCCGATAATGTAACAATTGGAATTGATCACATCCCGTAGTATTTTGGCCATTTCATCAAAATCTACGGGATTACCTGCTGACTTCTGCAACTGCTTGTTAATCAGTCGTGTTTTTTCTAACAAACTATTCATCACATTCATTACCCCTCTCTCATACTTAGCGACTTTTCATCCTACAAAATGTATTTGCTTAAGTCTTCATCCTGTACAATAGGTCCTAACTGTTTCCTTACATATTCAGCATCTATACGTACAGTAGCCGGTCCCATTTCAGAAGCCTCGAAAAACAAATCCTGTAACAGTTTTTCCAAAATAGTATGCAAACGTCTGGCCCCTATATTTTCACTCCGAGCGTTTATATCATAAGCAATTTTCGCAATTTCTGCAATGGCTTCCGGCGAAAATTCAGCCTGAATATTCTCTGTTTGCAATAATGCGACATATTGCTTGATCAAAGAGTTTTGCGGTTCAGTTAAGATCTGCTTAAAATCCTCTACAGTAAGGCTCTGGAGTTCAACCCTGACGGGAAAACGGCCCTGCAATTCCGGAATCAAATCGGAAGGTTTGGCTACATGGAAAGCCCCTGCAGCGATAAACAGAATAAGATCGGTCTTCACCGGACCGTACTTGGTAACCACAGTAGCTCCTTCGACAATGGGCAAAATATCCCTTTGTACACCGCCTCTGGAAACATCCGGCCCGTAAGTGCCTTCCCTTTCGGCTATCTTATCGATTTCATCCAAAAAGATAATCCCGTTTTGTTCCACTCGCCGAATAGCATTGCTGGTGACTTCATCCATGTCAATCAACTTGTCTGCTTCTTCCTGAGTCAAATATTTGCGAGCTTCAGCTACTTTCAATCTTCTTTTCTTTTTCTTTTTGGGCAACATCCCTCCCAGCAAATCCTGCAAATTAATACCCATTTCATCCATACCGGATCCGGTAAAGACCTCCAACATAGATGGAGTATGATCCTCCAGTTCCACTTCCACTAACTCATCTTCCAACTCCATTCTTTTAAGCTTCTGACGGTAAATAGCCCTTTTTTCCTCCACCTTCCTTAATTCAGCCTGAAATTGCTCTTGATACCCTTCTTTGTTACTATTATTGACAGGTGATCCAAAAATAAACTCCAGAGGATTTCGATTAGATTTATTATTTTGAGGATAAGGCACCAACAAATCCAGTAATCGCTCATCAGCCAATTCCCGGGCTTTTTCCTCTACCCCTTGTACTCTTTCGTTCTTTTCCATCCGGATGGCTACTTCCACCAGATCTCTCACCATAGACTCCACATCTCGACCCACATAGCCAACTTCTGTGAATTTGGTCACTTCCACTTTAAGAAAGGGAGCTTTCACCAACTTGGCCAGCCGCCTGGCGATTTCCGTTTTGCCTACCCCTGTCGGCCCTATTAAGATGATATTCTTCGGTGTCACTTCCTCCTGCAAGGAAGGAGGAAGAAATGTCCTCCGGTAACGGTTTCGAAGGGCCACCGCTACACAGCGTTTAGCCTCTTGCTGGCCGACAATATATTTATCTAATTCCTCCACAATCTGTCTGGGAGTAAAATTATCCATCATTTTCCCCCTTTTGCTTTCCAGGCTTACAGTTTTTCTACGGTGATCTGATCGTTGGTATAGACGCAGATGGAAGCAGCTGTCAACAGGGCTTCCCTCACAATTTCTTCAGCGGTAAGCTGACTGTGTTTCAGTAAAGCTTTACCGGCTGCCAAAGCGTAGCCGCCGCCGGAACCGATGGCCCCAATAGGCTCATCGGGCTCAATTATTTCCCCGTTGCCGGAAATAACCAGCAAAGTATCTTCATTGGCGACCAGCAACAAGGCCTCCAAACGCCTCAGCACCCGGTCGGAACGCCATTCCTTTGCCAATTCAATTGCCGCTTTAAGCAAATTGCCTCGATACATTTCCAGCTTGCCTTCAAACTTTTCAAACAAGGTAAAAGCATCTGCTACGGAGCCGGCAAAGCCTGCCAGCACTTTACCCTGATAAAGCCGCCGCACTTTGCGAGCGCCTTGTTTCATGATCATGTTATTGCCCATGGTCACTTGGCCGTCTCCGGCCATGGCCACTTGCCCGTCTTTACGAACACATACAATGGTAGTTGCCTGCATTTTTTCCCCCCTAAGCTCTGGGATGCGACTTTTCATATACTTCCTTCAGCCGGGCTCCTGTGACATGAGTGTAAACCTGGGTACTGGCAAGATTGGCATGACCCAACAATTCCTGGACCGCCCTCAAATCAGCGCCACGCTCCAGCATGTGGGTCGCAAAAGAATGTCGTAACCAGTGTGGTGATATTTTTAAAGCCAGGGCGGCATCATGAACACATTTATCGAGGATCATTCTTACACCCCGGTCTGATAACCGCTTTCCCCTGTTGTTCAAAAAGAGCGCTTCTGTATCCTCATTGCCCTTCAGGCTGCTTCTGGCCGAATCCAGGTACCGCCTGAGCCATGTTATACTCATCTTTCCCAAGGGGGCCAGCCGTTCCTTTTGCCCCTTGCCCGTTACCCGCACACTGCCTACATCCAAATCAAGATCATCAAGGTCAAGGCTTACCAGTTCTGAAACCCGCAACCCAGAGGCATACAATGTTTCCATTATAGCCCTGTTTCTGAGACCAAGACAGGTATGGACCGGTATGGCGTCGAGCAATTGCTCCAAATCAGGGTAGTGGAGAAACCGGGGTAATTGCTTGGTCTGTTTTGGAGTAGATACCAGCTCCAAAGGATTACGTCCAATTACCTCTTTCCGCAACAAAAAATGATAAAACCCCCTGACGGCTGCCATTTTCCGGGCAACGGTCCTTTTGGACAGTCCCTTTAGACGCAAATGGCCCAAGTAGCTTCGCACCTGCCAGCCAAGGGGATCCAGCAATGACTGGTCCTCTGCTGTTGATGATAAGTACCGGAAAAACTCATGGAGATCATGCATGTAGCCTTTTACCGTGTGGGGCGAGTAATTTTTTTCTACTTGCAAAAACAGCCTGTATTTAGCTAACCATGTCTCTATTGTCTCCATGAAAAGCTCCCCCTGCAAGACCCTTTACTCTATGTTGCCACATTAATTAAATAAGTTCAATATTAAATCCTATTAAGCTGAATAAATTCTTTTAAGGAAGCCAGTGCCCGAAGGGCAATTTGCTTATTTCGTTCCTTTTTATTTTTTACCCTCTGCTCCAGGGTAGGCAACAAGCCGAAATTGATTCCCATGGGTTGAAAGGAGGAAACAGCAGCAGTCACCAGATAATGGTGAAGGGCGCCAATGGCAGTATTCTGGGGAAAAGACAACAACTTTTCTCCTGTTAACCAGCGAGCCCCGTTGATCCCGGCCACCAACCCACTGGCCGCCGACTCCACATAACCTTCTACTCCCGTAAGTTGTCCGGCCAGGAAAAGCCCCGGCTGACCCTTTAACTGGTGGGTAGCTTCCATCAATTTAGTGGCATTGATAAAACTGTTCCTGTGCATGACACCATAACGGACAAATTCTGCCTGTTCCAGGCCGGGAATCAACCGGAACACCCGTTGCTGCTCCGGCCATTTTAAATTAGTTTGGAACCCCACCAGGTTATATAAAGTCCCTTCCCGGTTATCCTGCCTCAACTGAACCACAGCAAAGGGTTCTTTTCCGGTTTTGGGATCGATTAATCCTTTCGGTTTCAAGGGGCCAAATAACAAGGTTTGCCGGCCCCGCCGGGCCAAGACCTCAATGGGCATACACCCTTCATAGTAAACCTCCCGTTCAAAGGATTTTTTGGGATGTATTTGAGCTCCCAGCAAAGCTTGATAGAACACCTCATACTCTTCTTCGGTCATGGGGCAATTAATATAGTCGTCTTCTCCTTTCCCATAGCGCGAAGCCCGAAACACCTTACTTTGATCAATTGAAGAAGAAGTAACTATAGGTGCCGCAGCATCATAAAAATAGTAATATTCTTCTCCCGTCAATGCGGCAAGAGATTGGGCCAAAGCACCATCGGTCAGGGGACCGGTGGCAATAATGGCCGGCCTTTGGTCCGGAATGGAGGTGACTTCCTCATTGACAATTTTGATTAATGGATGGCCGGCCAACGTTTCGGTGACGGCCTGGGCAAAACGGTAGCGATCCACTGCTAAGGCACCGCCGGCCGGAATACGATGTTGGTCGGCACATTTGATAATGAGGGAATCCAGCAGGCGCATTTCCTCTTTCAGCAACCCCGACGCATTATCCAAAGAGGCTCCTTTTAATGAATTGCTGCAAATGAGTTCTGCAAACAAGCCGGTTTCATGGGCCGGAGTCATTTTTTGGGGCCTCATTTCCCATAATTCCACCGGGATGCCCCTTTTTGCGACCTGCCAGGCCGCTTCGGCTCCGGCCAAACCGGCACCTACAACCACTAACTGCTTCATCTCCGTACCTCCGCTACTGCCCTGCTAGTCTGGCTGAACTTTCGTAACCACACCCTTCCCTGGAACAAACCAGCTTTTGCTCTTTGCGGTTTGCTTTTTCCACCAGCATTTCTCCGCAATTGGGACATTTTTCTCCGGTAGGTTTGTTCCAGGACACCCAATCACATTCAGGAAATTTGCTACAACCGTAAAAAACTCTACCTTTTTTGGTTCTTCTGACTACCACATCTGCACCGCAAGCGGGACAAGGAACTCCGATGGTTTGCAACAAGGGTCGTGTATTGCGACAATCAGGAAAGCCGGGACAGGCCAAAAACTTGCCGTAACGCCCCATCTTAATTACCATGTTCCGTCCACATTTTTCGCACTTTTCATCAGTTTCTTCTTCGGGTATGGCAACAGGTCCCATTTGCTGCTCGGCATGTTCCAACAACTTGGCAAATGGCTCATAAAACTCATGAAGCACCTGTTTCCAGTCCCTTTCCCCTTCTTCTATTTCATCCAGTTTCTGCTCCATATTAGCGGTGAACTCCACATCAATTACATCGGGGAAGAACTCCTTCAACAAGTCTACAATAATTATACCCAACTCAGTAGGTATAAATTGCTTATTTTCCCTGACCACATAACCTCGATTAAGAATATTGTCTATCGTCGGTGCATAGGTACTGGGACGACCGATCCCCAGTTCTTCCAAAGTTTTGACCAGCGTGGCCTCCGAATAACGGGGAGGAGGTTGGGTAAAATGCTGCTTGGGCTCAAGTCTTTTTAATTGCAGGACTTCTCCCTCAGCCAGTTCGGGCAAGAAACCGCTTTCTTCCCCATTTTCCTCCGGCAGGTCACCATACACCTTCAGAAACCCGGGAAATTTAATAACGGAGCCTGAGGCTCTGAACTGGTACCGGTTGGCGGTAATGTCCACAGTAGTCACCTCGATGACCGCCGGTTTCATTTGGCTGGCCACAAAGCGCTCCCAAATCAACCGATAGAGGCGCCATTGATCACGGGACAAATACTCCTTCACACTGTCAGGGGTCCTGAATACTGAAGTAGGCCGGATTGCCTCATGGGCATCCTGTTTCTTCTGACCGGTTATATACTGTTTAGTGGTTTCCGGTACATATTCAGCCCCAATTACTTCATTAATATACTGCCTGGCTTCCTCCTGGGCTTCCGTAGCTACCCTGGTGGAATCCGTTCTTAAATAGGTAATTAAACCCTGAGTGCCTCCCTTTTTGCCCAGTTCCAGACCCTCATACAGTTGTTGCGCCAAGCGCATGGTCTTTTTAGCCACAAAACCTAATTTACGATAGGCTTCCTGCTGGAGACTGCTGGTGGTAAAGGGAGGGTAAGGGTTACGCCTTCTCTCCCTTTTCTTTACCGTAGTCACCAGATAAGAGGCATTTTTCAGGTTTTCCATTACCTGATTCATTTCCGCCTCACTGCCAATCTGGATTCCGTTTCCCTCGGGATCCTTAAACAGTTTAGCCAAGAAATATTCATTATCCCGGTTTCCCAATTTGGCAGTCAGGCTCCAGTATTCTTCCGGCCGGAAATTCTGGATCTCTTCCTCCCGTTCTGCAATCAACCGTACAGCCACCGATTGTACCCGTCCGGCACTGAGACCCTTTCGCACTTTGGCCCACAGGAGAGGACTCAATTTATACCCTACCAACCGATCCAAAATCCGGCGCGCTTGTTGGGCGCAAACCCGGTGTTCATCAATTTGTCTCGGCTTTTTGACTGCTTCCTGGATGGCCTTTTTGGTAATCTCATTAAACTCAATCCGGCATTTTTCCTGTTCATCAATGCCAAGAATTTGTTGCAAATGCCAGGCGATGGCCTCACCCTCCCGGTCCGGGTCAGGAGCCAGTAGCACTTTGTCGCTTTTTTTTGCTAATGAACGTAATTCCTTGAGGAGTTCACCTTTGCCTCTGATGGTAATATATTTCGGTTCAAAATTATTCTCAACATCCACTCCCAATTGACTCTTGGGCAAATCGCGAATATGTCCCATTGACGACTTGACCGTATACTTTTTAGAGCCTAGGAAGTTGGCGATGGTTTTTGCTTTAGCCGGCGACTCGACAATGACTAATACTTTGGACAATAGAATTCACCTCAAGTAACAATGGTACTAACCTCTATTATTATAGTCAAGTAAAAAACCTTTAGACTCCTCTTTTAAAGGCTTTTCCTGATGAATTGTCTGCCGGGAAGCTGCTCCACCAGTCCATGAAGCTCCAGCAAAGTCAATACTGGTTGGATTCTGTCCGGAGTCCAACCGGTTTTTTCCATCAGTTCTTCCACTCGCTGGGGAGTCCAGTTCAGCATATTGTAAACAGTTTGTTCATCAGCTGTTAAAAGGAACATGGAATCCTGGCCCTCCCTGTAAGGGGCACCTTCGCCAACATTATATTCCTCTAAGATATCTCCCACCTGGTCAACCAGCTTTGCGCCTTGTTTGATTAAATAATGGGTTCCTCTGCTGTTAGGGCTGGAAATGGGACCGGTCACGGCAAACACATCTCTCCCCCATTCCAGGGCAAAATCAGCGGTGATCAAAGCACCTGATTTGGCCGCCGCCTCCACTACCAATACCCCCAGGGATAACCCGGCAATGATCCGGTTGCGGACGGGAAAATTCTGGGGCAAAGGAGCTGTGCCGGGAACAAATTCCGTTAACACGACCCCATTTTCCGCAATCTGTTCCGCCAGTTTGCGGTTTTCCCTGGGATAAATAACATCCAAACCGGACCCTAGCACGGCAATGGTCCTACCTCCCGCCTCAAGACAGCCCCAGTGGGCATAACTGTCAATCCCTCTGGCCATTCCGCTGACAATCACAAATCCGGCCTGAGCCAATTCCTTGCCAAACTGTTGGGCTACTTTTTGTCCATAAACCGTTGCCCTTCTGGAGCCAACGATGCCAAATCCTCGCTCGTCTTCGTCACTCCACTGCCCGGAATAAAACAGGACCGGAGGAGGATCATGAATTTGTCTTAAATTGATCGGGTAATCATCATCCAGGATGGTAATGGTTTGAATCCCTTTTTCTATGAGACCCTCTATAATCTCCTGAAGGATCAGTCGGTTTCGATGGTACAGGAACTTTTCAATAAATGATTCTGAAAGCTTAGGATGCTGTCTTAACTCTTTTTCGGAAATATGCCATAGATACTCTGCACTATTGAATTCCTGCATTAAAGACTTGATAAGCTTCGCACCTAATCCCGGTATATGCTTCAAGCCAATCAAATAATCTCTTTCCCGCATGGGCCCACTCCCTCACCCGTCATCATTCTGAAGCGAGTCTAAGCGCAGATGGACAAATGATACTTTCAAAGAATTAGTTTACCTCTGCCCGGGAAACTCATGCTCCCCGCAACAAATAAAAAAGGGGAAATTCCCCTTAATGATGCGTGCACGTTTGCTGTACTTGTGTATCTTCTTTGGTAATACCGTTTAGGATCAACACCAGCACAAACAGTTGCAAAAACATTCCTAAAAAAGCATACAGATAAAACATTCTGTCACTCCTCTCTTAACATGGCTCCTACCATATCCATATTATAACAAACCCTGGCCCAGATTGCTATGTTTTTCTTTTACCGGCTCATCCTGTTGCTCTGTCTAATAGCCGATATTGAAGGGCTTCCGCAAGATGAGCACCTTGAATTAGTTCACTGCCTGCCAAATCGGCTATAGAACGGGCTATTTTAATCACCCGGTCATGGGCACGCATACTCAAACCTAACCGGGCAAAGGCTTTCTGGAGCAGTTCATTGGCCTCAGGAGTAAGGGGACACAGTTTCCTTACCATCGCTCCTTTAATCTGGGCATTATAATAGATGCCATAGTGCTTTAACCGCTGCCATTGACGTTGCCGGGCGGCAGCCACCCTTTCCCTCACCTTCTCGGATTCCTCACCGTCGTCATGGCCCTGTAATTCTTCCAGAGTCAGCCTGGGCACTTCCATCTGCAGGTCAATCCGATCCAGCAAGGGACCGGAAAGTTTACTGCGATATTTTTGGATCTGATAGGGGGTACAGTTGCACTCCCGTTGCCGATCACCGTAAAAGCCACACTGACATGGATTTGCCGTTGCCACAAGCATGAAATCCGCCGGATATTCATAGGCAGCCTGCACCCGGGAAATGGTCACCCGCCGGTCCTCCAGGGGCTGGCGCAATGCTTCCAAAACGTCACGACGAAACTCGGGCAGTTCATCCAAAAACAAAATGCCATGGGTTGCCAAACTGAGCTCCCCCGGTTTTGGTGTCCGGCCACCGCCAATGACGCTGGCCGTCGAGGCAGTATGGTGGGGTGCCCGGAAGGGCCGCTCCGTTATCAAAGGCCGGTCCCTGCTAAGCAAACCGGCAACACTGTAAATCCGGCTAACTTCCAGCGCTTCTTCCCGATCCAAGGGAGGTAAAATGGAATTTAGGCTTCGGGCCAATAGGGTCTTACCGGCGCCGGGAGGCCCAATCAGGAGCACATTATGTCCACCGGCAGCGGCGATCTCCAGGCCCCGTTTGACACCGGCCTGACCCCGGATTTGACTGAAATCAACCTCCGGACCTCTAATTCCACCCAAGTAGCGATCCGGGTTAATGTTAACCGGTTTGATGTCTTCCGAACCGTTCAAAAAAGAGACCAGCTTCTTTAAATCCGGCACAGGAAACACTCTAATGCCCCTGATCAAACCGGCTTCATATCCGTTTTCTTCCGGCACAACCAAGGAGACTACCTCATGCGATGCCTGAGCCAAAGACCAGGACATGGCCAATACTCCTGGGACCCCTCTAAGATCACCATTCAAAGATAATTCACCTACAAAGAAACTTTCCGACCAATAATCATTTGATAACTGTCCGGTACAGGCCAAAATTCCTACTGCAATGGGTAGATCAAAACCAGGTCCCTCTTTTTTCAAATCGGCAGGGGCAAGATTAACGGTAATGCGTTTGGCGGGAAATTCGAAACCGGCATTTTTGATGGCGGTGCGAACTCTTTCTTTGGATTCTTTCACTGCAGTGTCCGGTAAACCTACCAAATCAAAACTGGGCAAACCGGATGATATATCTACCTCCACTTGAATTGCCGCAGCTTCCATCCCAACTAAAGCCACTGATTTAACCACCGACAGCATATACCCATCCCCTTAAGCAGTAACTGCCTCACAAAAACATTGAATATTATGACTATTTGTTTGACATAAGACCTTAATTTTCCTTTTAAATATTAAAACGCGTTGTGAATAATATCAAATTGATCAACCTTGCCGTTTTTTAAAATAATGGAAACCACGTCAAACCGGTACTTGTTGTACACAGGTCTTGTTTCTGCCAGGTAACGGAGGGCTATTTTGCGAATCCGGAACTGTTTTGACTTGGTAATGCTCTCCACCGGTAAACCAAACTTGAGACTTGTTCTTGTTTTTACTTCAATAAATACTAAATCTTCATTATCACAAGCTATGATATCAATTTCCCCCAGTGGACAACGATAATTCCTTGCCAAGATCTTGTAACCTTGTTCCTCCAGGTACTTAACGGCCAATTCTTCTCCTTCTTTCCCGGTAATCTGCCGTTTGTCCATAACGTACTCCCTCCTTTTCGGTCACAGACAAAAATAGCAGCTTCCCAAATCAACTTCCTGGATTATGCTGGTGTTTTCGGCCTATCTATTGGCCGTAGATAGGCCGAAAACCATCTTAACAGATAACCCGCATCATAGGAACTGAATTGGTTGCTGCCAACGGACTAAAACGGAAAGAAACTGTAGCCAACCTCCATAGCTGCATTCAAGAGCGGTGTAGGATAAACACCAAACAAGATTACCGCAACCATACAAATGACCAAAGCAATCTGGGTGCCGGCGGAGACAGAAATGGGCTTAGCCGCTTCTTTCGGAGTACCTAAATACATGGCTTTTGCCACGATTAAATAGTAATAAACGGAGACCATGCTCATCCCGATGCCCACAAAGGCCAACCAAACCATGCCTTTTTCAATCACAGCTAAAAAAAGATAGAACTTGCTGACAAAACCTGCCACCGGAGGGATCCCCGCCAGTGATAACAGGCAAAGGAGCATCACCGCTGCCAGGAAGGGAGAGGTTTGTGCCAGCCCGCTGTAATCCTTGATTTCATCGCTTCCGGTTGCATTTTTAACGGCAATGGCCACCCCGAAGGCGCCAATATTGGCGAACACGTACAGGATGGAGTGAAACAGCATGGCTCCTACCCCTAGAGATGAGAAGGCAACCAGCCCGAACAGGATATAGCCTGCCTGGGCAACACTGGAAAAAGCCAGCATCCGTTTAATATTGCTTTGGGGAATGGCAATCAGGTTACCCACCACTACGGTAATAGCCGTCAAGACAATAACGATGCTCATCCAATAAGCTTGGAGTTCCGGGAGAGCAATCATAAAAATCCTGACAAAAGCTGCCAAACCCGCCGCTTTAGAAGCTACCGCCAGAAAAGCAGTGACGGGAGTTGGAGAGCCTTCGTAAATGTCCGGTGACCACATATGGAATGGAACAGCAGATACCTTAAAGCCAAAGCCGGCAATCATAAAGACAATTCCCAGGAGGAGCAACGGTGACCAATTGCCGGAGCTAAGGGTAGCCACCATGTCGTTAATAAACGTTGTCCCCGTGAAACCAAAAACTAAACTCAAACCGTAAAGTAACACTGCAGAGGACATAGCTCCCAGAACCACGTATTTAACGCCCGCTTCCGCTGACTTGGCCTCTGCCTTCTGATAACCCACCAGGATTACGAAAGTAATGGTCATCAATTCCAGGCCCATATACAAGGTGATTAAATCACCGGCTCCGGCCAGCAGCATCATCCCTAAAGTGGCGGCAACCAGCAGGGCATAAAACTCACCTTGGTTACGCTCCAATCGTGCCACATAATCCCTGGATGCTAGGGCCACAATAACGGCAGCCGTTAAAAAGAGGAACCGGAAAAATACGGTATAGGAATCCACTAAGTAGATTCCCCCAAAAAGGGCAGCGTCTTCATTCCAGTAAAGGAAGTTGAACAGCCAAATGCCTGTCAGCCCTGCTACCGTCAAATACCCGATGCCCTTGGACTGCTCTTTGGGTACCACCAGGCCTACCACCAGCAGTCCCAAAGCTAAAACAGCTGTAGCAATTTCCGGCATCATCAAAGCGAAATCGGCAAGCTGGATCTGCATTAGAAAACACCCCCTATTTCAGCGGCAGCAGAGATTTTGGCCACCAAGGGTCCGACGCCAACGTTGATGGTATCGATTAAGAGAGACGGGAAGATACCAAACAGCACCAGAACACCGATTAAAATGACGATGGGCACCATTTCCACACCCCGGGCATCGGTAAGATGGTCCCATTTGGGATTGCGAGGCCCGAAGAAAACTCTTTGCACCACTCTTAAGACATAGATAGCCGTAATGACCACCCCGAAAATAGCCAGGATGGACAGGACCCGGAAATGCAACCAGCCAAACAAGACTTTTTCCACTTGCCAGGAACCCAAGAAAATTAAAGCTTCGGCCACAAAGTTGTTCAATCCCGGCAGTCCCAAAGAAGCCAAACCGCCAATGAGAAATCCGCTGGCAACTCTGGGCATTTGATGGGCCAAACCGCCAAAGGCAGCAATTTCCCGGGTATGTGCTTTATGATAGACATTACCAACCAGCGCAAAGAAAAGGGCGGTCATGATCCCGTGGGCGAACATCTGGGCCACGGCCCCATCCAAACTCATGTAATTCAAAGAGGCGATACCCAGCAACACATATCCCATGTGACTGACGCTGGAGTAACCGATCACGAACTTCAGGTCTTTCTGTACCATGGCTACCCTAGCACCGTAAACTACGTTAACAATACACAGGACCGCAATCAAGGGTGCCCAATACTTGGCTCCCAAGGGGAAGAGGAACACCCCTGCCCTGATTAAACCGTAACCGCCCAGCTTCATCAATACGCCGGCGTGGAGCATACTGACGGCCGTTGGCGCCGCCACGTGCCCGTCGGGAGACCAGGTATGGAGCGGCCACATGGGTACCAGGAAGCCAAAACCGATCATCATCAGGAAGAACGCAAACTTTTGGAAAGCTTCATCAAATTCCACCGTACCCAAAGTCATGATGTCGAAAGTACCGAAACCCAGCTGGGCCTTCGCGTAGACATACAGGGCAATAATACCGATTAAGGCGAAGGCGCTACCTACCAGCAGATAGAGGGTCAGCTTCATGGCAGCATATTCCTTACGGGTACTGCCCCAGACACCGATCAAGATATACATGGGCAACACGGCCACTTCAAAGAACAGGTAGAACCAGAACAGATCCCGGGACACGAAAACCCCGAAAACCCCGGCCACCAATACCAACAGGAAAATAAAGAACTCTTTGACCCGGCTGTGCATATCCCAGGAGGCAAAGACGCCGGTAAAGATGACAATGGCCGTCAACAGCACCAAAGGAAGGCTCATTCCGTCTACACCAAGGGATAAGTTGATCCCGAACCTTTCGACCCAGACAAAATCCTGGGTAAACTGGAAGCCTCCCGCCGTCTTGTCATAAACAAGATAGGCGTAAACCGACAGAACTAAAGATACAAAAGTGGCAATGGCAGCAGTAATTTTAATAAGCCGCTCATCCTTCTCAGGAATGAACAGGATCACTAGCGCTCCAATTACGGGGGCCAGAACGATAGTTAGTAAAATCGGGAAATCGCCCATTATATCCCTCCTAAAACGGGTACTGCCAAGACCAAGGCAATAATGACCACGGCTACAAAGATGACAAGGGCATAATTTTGCATATTTCCGGTTTGGATGAAGCGCATCCTGGCACCCATGGCCCGGATCCCATCCCCGAAACCATCAGCAATTCCGTCAACAATCTTGCGGTCGCACCAACGACAAGCATCGGCAATACCCAGCATCACACGATCGAAGAGCCAGAGGTAGATTTCATCAATGTAGTACTTGTTGTAAAGTATCCTATGGATTGTGCTGAACCGGTTGGCCAACATTTCGGCAGAAATGGCTCTTTTACCGTAGATCAGCCAAGCCAGCCAGATACCTGCCAATGCCACGACGGTGGACATGATCATGATCCCATAGTTGGGATGCGGGTGGTGAGGCTCACCATAGTAGACCCACTCGGCAAATCCATTGGGCGTAAAGGGAGTTCCGATAAACCCGGAGAAGATGGCAAACACACTCAGGATAATCAGGGGTACCGTCATTACAGCCGGTGATTCATGGGCATGGCTGCCGGGCTGTTCCTCCCCGAAAAAGGTGACAAAAATCAGGCGGAACATATAAAAGGCAGTCATAAAGGCCACCGACAGTCCCAAGATTAGGAAGATGGGGCCCAGAATGGGAATGCCAAAATATTCGCCGGCATTAGCGGCAGTCAATAAAATCTCATCCTTACTCCAAAAACCGGCCAAGGGGAAAATCCCTGCCAAGGCCAAAGAACCGATAATAAAAGTCCAGGTAGTAACTTTCATCTTTTTGCTTAAACCACCCATTTCAAAAATATCCTGGGTGTGAACGGCATGGATCACACTACCTGCACCTAAGAAGAGTAACGCTTTGAAAAAAGCGTGAGTGGTCAGGTGGAACATACCGGCGGTAATACTGCCCAAGCCGATGGCCATTACCATGTAGCCCAACTGGCTCATGGTGGAGAAAGCCAATATTCTCTTGATGTCCCGCTGGACTAAACCGATGCTGGCGGCAAAAATGGAGGAGAAGCCACCGATTAAGGCAATAATGATCAGCGCAGTTGTTGCACTTTCAAACAACACAAACCCTCTCGCCAACAGGTAGACACCGGCAGCAACCATGGTTGCGGCGTGAATCAGGGCACTGACGGGAGTAGGACCTTCCATGGCATCCGGCAGCCAAACATGGAGCGGAAACTGAGCCGACTTGGCAATGGGACCTACAAAGATCAGCAGTGCCACAACGGTGAGCAATGCTTCATTAGTATAAGAAGGAATCACCGCTGCCAGTTCCCTGAAGTTAAAGGTTCCGAACAGCAGGAACAGGAAAAACATGCCCAGCATAAAGCCGAAGTCACCGTATCTGTTGGTGATAAAAGCCTTTTTGTTAGCCTGGGAAGCAGAATCCTTGTGGTAATAAAAACCAATCAACAAGTAAGAGCATAAGCCCACCAATTCCCAGAACATGAAAATCTGGAAATAATTATTTGATACTACCAGACCGAGCATGGAGCAACTGAACAGGGATAAATAAGCGAAAAAAGTAGAATATCCCGGCTCACCCTTCATATAGCCTATGGAGTAAATCATGACCAGTAGAGCAATAAAAGTCACTACAAAGAGCATTACTGCAGACAAGGGATCAATTAAAACCCCGGCCTGGATAAACACGCTACCCGGCACTTCCAACCAGCGGGCCGACAGTTCCACCGGATTATCCATGGTAACGGGACCTGCCAGGACCTCAAAGACGATTCCCAAGGAGATGATGAAAGAACCGGCCATCGCAAGAATGGAAGTCAAAGCACTTACCATTTGCAGTCGTCTGGTGAGAAAGATGATAATCACAAAGGCAATTGCCGGTAATACAGGTACTAACCAAGCAAGATTAATCATGGGTTTCTTTTCACCTACCTTTTAATCCCAATCTACCACTTCAGCCAATCAAGGTCATTTACATCAGTAGTCAGCCGCTGGCGATAAATGTTCAGGACCAGTGCCAATCCCACTGCCACCTCTGCCGCTGCAACCACAATAACCATGATGGCAAAAATCTGACCTGTCATTTCCCCCGGACTAAGAAAACGGTTGAAAGCAACCAAATTAATATTTACAGAATTCAGCATCAATTCAATTCCCATCAAAACTGCAACGGCATTTTTCTTGGCAATGGCACCGTAAAAACCGATACAAAACAGGATAGCAGCAAGGATGAGGTAATGATTAAGGGTTATCATGTCAATCCCTCACCTCTTTCGCAATAATAATTGCTCCGACTAAAGCCACCAGCAGCAGGACGGCCGCAATTTCGAAAGGAACCACAAACTGTCCTAACAAATTTTGGGCCAACAAGCCTACCTGGTTGGCGGGAACAACTGCCCCGCTAATGGCCCACTGGGTTTTGGTTACCATAGTGACAATGGTGGCCAGCAGACCCAAACTCACCAATCCACCGAAGATCCGGTAATTATTGAACAAATTGCTTTCCCGAATATCACCGCGTCTAGTCAGCATCACACCGAATACAATTAAGATGGCAATGGCACCCGCATAAACGATGACTTGGACGGCAGCCAAAAATTCGGCCTCCAGAATCAGATAGGTTATGGCAACACCGATGAAGGCTACCACCAGCCACAAGGCACTATGAATCAAATTAGTCAGATTTACCACAGCCAAAGCAGCCAGAATTGTTACTCCGGCTACAATCCAAAATACTAACGGTGACACCATAGCATAATCACCCCGTTTCTTAAGCCCTATCAAGAATTATTCGTTAACTGCCTGTTTTTTTGGTTCCCCTTCATATAGGACATGCACCGTGTCCTTTCGCACATAAGCACTCAACTCAAAATTGTTATCTACATGCAAAGCATCACTGGGACAACTTTCAACGCAGAGCCCGCAAAAAAGACATAAACCCAAATCCATCTGATAACCGGTCAGGTAACGCTTTTTATTCTCATCACGTTCAGAAGAGACAGTGATGACATTGTTTGGACAAGAATTACTGCAAACACCGCAGGCATTGCACTTTTCAGGTTCAAAGCGAAAACTGCCATGGGAACGGGGAGGCAGGTTAGGCTTCCGTTCCGGGTATTGCTCCGTAATGGCTTTGCCAAATAAATTGGCGGCAGTAACTCGTAACCCTTTAACCAATCCTACTCCTAACACAATATCACCACCTTATGACCTGATACCACTTGTAGATTTCCAAGCCAATTCCCGTAATTAAAACATTGGCCAAAGAGAGGGGTACTAAGAACTTCCAGTTAAAAGCCATTAAATGGTCAATTCTGATTCTGGGGAAGGTCCACCGGAACCACATGTAAATCAAAATCATTACATAAACCTTAATTACAAACCACAGCCAGGAAGGCAACCAGGGTCCCTGGGGTCCTCCCAGAAAGAGAGTCGCAGCAATGGCAGAGACGGCAATCATGTTGGTATACTCCGCCAGAAAGAAAAGGGCATAACGCATACCACTGTACTCAGTAAAGGGACCGGCCGTCAATTCCTGTTCCCCTTCAGGCAAGTCAAAAGGTTGCCTATTCAATTCGGCGGTGGAAGCCACCAGGTAAATCAGAAAAGCTACCGGCTGCAAAACAACGAACCAGACGGTTTTCTGGGCAGCCATAATATCCGACATATTCAGCGAGCCGGCAAGCATCACCACACCAAGCAGTGACAAGACCATGGGCAACTCATAGCTCACCATCTGGGCCACGGTCCGCATACCGCCCAGCAAAGCCCATTTGTTATTGGAGCCCCAGCCTGCCATCAAGAAAGCGATGGTAGCCGTGGAGGACACAGCAACAAAATAAAAAATACCGATATTGAGATCAACGGCGATCATCCCTTGACCGAAGGGAACTACGGCAAAAGCCATAATGGCCGGCACCATCACTAAAATAGCCGCCAGTCTGAATACCCAACGATCAGCCGCATTGGGAATAATATCCTCTTTTCCAAATAACTTCAACACGTCTAATAATGTCTGGAATAAACCTCGAGGGCCGACCCGGTTGGGACCCAGCCGCTGCTGCATATAGGCTGAGATTTTCCGTTCCAGGTACACCAGGTAGACTACGTTCAGCAAAACAAAGGCCAGAATTGCTACCAGATAAACCAAAGCCATCACAGCCTCTACTGCCATCGGCGGCAACCCTATGCCGGCAAACCACCCTCGAAGTGCACCGGAGATATTGACAAACAGATTTTCCATAGTCCTCTCCCCTACACTAGTTTTTCTTAACGATCCACTTCACCGAGAATAAAATCGATTGAGGCAATTGTGGCGATTACATCCTGCAGGACTAAATCCATACACATTTCCGGCAATGCTCCTACATTGATAAAAGACGGCCCATGGATATGAAGGCGGTAGGGCTTATTGCTTCCGTCACTGACCACATAATAGCCCAAACAACCCTTGGAACCCTCAATCTGATGGTAGACCTCTCCTTGCGGCGGTTTAATCACTCTCGGTACCTTTGCTTTTACCGGCCCGTCGGGCAAAGCGGCAATCGCCTGCTCGATAATTCGTAATGATTGTTTCATTTCCTCGATCCTAATCACAAACCGGTCAAAACAATCACCGTTTTCAAAAACAGGTATATCGAATTCAAAACGGTCATAAATGCCGTAAGGCGCTGCTTTTCTCAGGTCATAATCCACCCCGGCGGCCCTTAAATTGGGACCGGTCACTCCGTAAGCAAGGGCTTGATCAGCTTTAAATACTCCTACACCTTTGGTCCTGGCGATAAAAATTTCGTTACCGGTCACGATATTGTCATATTCTTCAAAGGAAGCCGGCATCTCAGCCATAAACTGCTTTAACCGGGGCAGAAACTCAGGGGGAAGGTCATCGGCCACACCGCCGATGCGCATATAATTTAAGGTCATTCTGCCTCCCGAAACCATTTCAAATAAATCCAGGATTTTTTCCCGGTCCCGGAAAAAATACATCCAGGGCGTATAGCCGCCCAAATCCAACGCATAGCTTCCCAGCATCACCATATGGCTGGCCATTCTTTGCAGCTCCGCCATGATGATCCGGATGTATTCAGCTCTTTCCGGAACCTCTACACCCATCAGCTTTTCCACCGCTTGCACATAACCCAGCTCATTCAGCATACCGGAGGCGTAATCCAGGCGATCCGGATAGGGGATAAACTGGGTATAGGTCCGGGCCTCGGCTAACTTCTCCATCCCCCGGTGAAGGTAACCGATCACGTTTTCCATTCCTTTGACATATTCACCGTCTAAAGTCAAAATGGCCCTGTAAACACCGTGGGTACTGGGGTGCTGGGGACCCAAATTCAAAGTCAGTTCTTCTGTGCGTAGAAATTTGTCTTCTGCTAAAGACATCCTCACACCTCCTTTATGCCTGTCTCTTACCTTTTAGAGGCAACCTGGAAATCCTTCCGAAGGGGATAACCTTCAAAATTATCAGACAATAAAATTCTTGTTAATTTGGGGTGACCGTCATAAACTATGCCAAACATATCATAAGCCTCTCTCTCCTGGACATCGGCTGCAGGCCACAAATCCACCAGGGAAGGAATGCGAGGCTGGTTTCTAGGCGTATCCACTTCCACTCTTAGCATCCGGTAAGGCCGCCAAGACATCACATGGGTAATTCCTCTAAAACCCTCATCCCCCAGATCAACTGCGGTCAAGTCTGCCAGGAAATCCAGTCCGTACTCATTCTTCAAATCCTGCATCACTTTCAGAAAGACTTCCGTTTTCACTCTGACAGCAGGCTGGAGAGACCCCTCCACAACCGCCAACTGTTCGGGATATTTGTCTTGTAATCCGGCAATTACCTCATCAAGGGGAATTTGCTTATCCATGTTTCCTCATCACCACTTTCGGGTTTTTGACTTTCTCCCTTAAAGTTATCAAACCATGGATTAAGGCCTCCGGACGGGGAGGACACCCGGGAACATACACATCCACAGGCAAAAACTGATCCGCTCCCGGCACCACATGATAGGAGTCTACAAACGGCCCTCCGCTAATGGCACAGCTTCCCATGGCCATCACATATTTCGGTTCAGGCATCTGATCGTAAACTCTTTTCACCAGAGGAGCCATTTTCTCTGTAATCGTTCCCGCCACGATCATCAAATCAGCCTGGCGGGGGGAGGGACGGAATACCTCATAACCAAAGCGGGCAATGTCGTACCTTGCACCACCGGCGGCCATCATTTCGATGGCACAACAAGCCAAGCCGAAAGTAACCGGCCAAAAAGAATGGGCTCTGGCATAATCCAAAACCTGATCGATGGAAGCCAAGATGATATTCTTGCTGACTTGTTCTTCCGGAGTTAAGGTCTGTTGGTTATTCGCATTTACAACCATTCCAATGCTCCTTCCTTCCAAGCGTACCATAAACCGATAACTAAAATGCCGATAAAGATGATCATTTCCACAAAAGCTAAGATCCCAAATTGTTGAAACTCAACTGCCCACGGGTACAGGAAAATAGTTTCCACATCGAAAATGAGAAAGACCAAAGCGTACATGAAGTAGCTGATTTTAAACTGCACCCATGTGGGTCCCTGGGTCTCCAGACCACATTCATAAGTACTCAGCTTTTCCGGCGAAGGCTTCTTGGGCCGCACCAAACCGGCTACTAACAAAACGATAATCCCAAACACCAAAGCAACCACCAGGAAGACACCTAAAGCCAAATACTGTTCCAACCAATTTCCCTCCTTTCTAAAAAATTTCTATTGCTATCACAATCACCAGGGGCAACAAAAGATTTTAAGGGGTGAACCGTCGATATTAGCATGTGAGTGGCACCCACAGCCATAATAGCTATTCTACATTGGGCCTTGATTACCTGCCTCAAGCTCTAAACTTTTTTGCAATAAAAACGTTAATAATATGTAATAATTCATTTTCCTTCACCCACCCCTTTAAAGGATTGGCGGTGGATGGGACACGGCCCGTATTTAGCCAAAGCAGCAAAATGTTCCCTGGTGGGATATCCTTTATGCCGGTTAAAACCATATTGAGGATAAAGCTCATGCATTTCTTCCATCAACCGGTCTCTGGCTACCTTGGCCAAGATGGACGCAGCAGCTATGGAAGCCGATACCCGGTCTCCCTTGACCAGGGCTTTTTGAGGTAATGTCAACCCGGCAATTTCCGTTCCGTCTACCAAAACATAATCTACCTGGACAGGCAGGTCCATCAGGGCCCGCTTCATGGCCAGAAAACTGGCTTGGAGGATATTCCTACTGTCAATTTCCTCCACGGTAGCCCACCCGACAGACCAGGCTCTACACCTCTCTTTGAGCAAAGCGGCGAGAAAATCCCGTTCTTTGGGAGACTTTCGTTTAGAATCGTCCAGGCCGGGCAGGAAAGTACCCGGTTCCAGGATCACTGCTGCCGCTGCCACCGGACCGGCCAATGGTCCCCTACCCGCTTCATCCACCCCGGCCACCACCGCTTCCGGACTGCCCAGTTGCCGCTCCCAGACAAAAAGTTTATTCAGCCTTTCCTTTTCAGCCTCATCAGCTCTTTTTCTGGCCAGCAGCACCCGGTAAAGCTTTTGGATACCGGCCCGCTGATCAGCAGCCAGTATTCTCATCAATTCGTCATCTATGGTGGTATTACTATTGATCATTCTTTCTAAATCTTTAACCGTTCCCGGAAAAGCCACCGGACATCGCCCCTTGAAATTTTGTTAAACATTGGCACAATTTTCAAAAAATAATTTCGCCATTCCTGAAAATGCTGTTGATCCGGAAGGAAATGGAACCTTTGCATTTACTACCGGGGAATAAAGACAGAAGCCTTTATCCCCTTTCCTAATCTATTGGCGGTGGCGGTTTTTCCAAGGTCAACCGGCCCAATTTTCCCTTCCGGTAATCCTGCAGCAATCTCACTGCCGCTTTCTCTACATCTACTGCTCCGCCTGTCCTGAGAAAGCCCCACTTTTGACCTATACCTGTCAAAATGAGATGGCTTTCCTCCTGTTCCGGCACTTCATATGTTTGGGTCAGCAGTCCGGGCCACTTTTGGGTCAGCAGGACGATAAACCGGCAAGCCACCTCCACGGGATCATAAACCTCCTGCTTAATGGCTCCGGTCACTGCCAGAAAAAAGCCCGTCTCCGGCGAAGAAAACTTAGGCCATAATAATCCCGGAGTATCCAAAAAGTCCAGCCCTGGCTTTACCCGTACCCACTGGTTACCCCTGGTAACTCCCGGTTTGTCTCCTGTTTTGGCACTGCTTCTCCTGATCACACTGTTGATCAGGGACGATTTGCCCACGTTAGGAATGCCTACAACCATGGCCCTTAGAGGGCGGCCTCCCAGCCCTTTTTCCCGGCGGTATCGCTCCCTGTCTTCAGCCAACTCCCCGAATAACCCCGGCAAATGTCTAACTTGATTGGGCCGGGCAGAAACGGCAACGGCCCTGATGTCCTGGGCGGCAAAATATTCTATCCACTCCCGGCTGCTTTGGTCGTCGGCTAAATCTGCCTTATTCAACACAATTAAACGTTTCCTGGTTCCCAGCAATTTTTCCAGGTCAGGATTGCCGGAACTGTCCGGTATCCTTGCATCGCGGATTTCCAAGACTACATCCACCAATTTCAGTTGTTCTCTTAACAAGCGTTTGGCTTTGGCCATGTGTCCGGGATACCACTGGATGTCCATAGGTTCACCTACCTAATGACACTGATACGATCCAAAGGCCAGAAGATGATTTTTGCCTGCCCAATAATCAGGTCCTCTGGCACGGGCCCCCAGACCCTGCTGTCCTGGCTGTTATTCCGGTTATCTCCCAGCATAAAATAAGCATTTTCAGGGACAGTAACAGGTCCGAAATCCCCGTAAACAAGATCCTCCGGCAAGTACTCTTCCTCCAAGGGTTCTCCGTTGATATAAACGGTACTGTCTTTAATCTCGATTGTTTCCCCCGGCATTCCGATCACCCTTTTTACAAAGTCCTGAGAAGGATCCAGGGGATACTTGAAAACGATGACCTGCCCCCGCTCCGGCTCTTTAAAATAACTTCCCAGCTTATTGACGATGATTTTGTCCCCTATACCCAGGGTTGGTTCCATGGAACCGGAGGGAATATAAAAAGGCTGGATCAAGAAGGTCCTGATTACCAGGGCCAAGATTAATGCGATGCCAATGGTTTCGATCCATTCCCAAATAGCTGATTTCTTTTTAACCATAGGAAACCTCCGCCCTATTTTTAACTAAGAAAAGCGGACTGACTAAGCAGTCCCTTTTCAATTGTTACAGGTTTTTCTCTTTAATTCTGGCGGACTTTCCAACCCGTTCACGCAGGTAGTACAGTTTTGCTCTTCTGACTTTACCTTTACGCTTGACTTCTATTTTATCGATCCGGGGCGAATGAACGGGAAAAGTTCTTTCTACGCCCACACCGTAAGACATCCGGCGGACAGTAAATGTTTCCTGTAATCCCTTGCCCCGGCGACGAATGACTACGCCCTGAAACATTTGAATCCTTTCCCTATTACCCTCAACAACTTTAACGTGGACATTCACTGTATCCCCAGGTTTAAAATCGGGAATATCTTTTTTCATCTGCTCTTGACCAATAGCCTGGACAATATCCATGCCAGTAACCCCCTTTCCACAGGATCATCTATTCCAATTCTAATAACTTCTTCTCTGCCGGGGACAAGGCTGCTTTCCGGAGTAAATCCGGTCGCTGTTCCTTCGTCCGCAACAAGGACTGCAACCGCCGCCATTCTTTAATTTTGGCGTGGTGCCCCGACAAAAGAATCTCCGGAACTTCCATTCCACAAAACTCTCTTGGTCTTGTATATTGAGGATATTCCAACAACCCATCGCTGAAAGTTTCTTCTTGGGGAGACTGTTCATCTCCCAGCGCTCCCGGCAATAGCCTGGTCACGGCGTCAATGAGCACCAGAGCGCCTAATTCCCCGCCGGTGAGAATGTAGTCCCCGATAGAGATGGAGTCATCAACTAAACGAAGGCGAACCCTTTCATCAACGCCCTCATAATGACCGCAGATCAGAATCAGGTGTTCCTCTTGCGATAATTTCCAGGCCAATTCCTGGCTAAACACTTTCCCCTGGGGACACAACAGAATGGTTCTGCTTACCACCCCTTCCGGCGCTTTTTCCTTCACAGCGGACCAAGCCCGGAAGATGGGTTCCGGCTTCATGACCATTCCCGCCCCCCCGCCGAAAGGGTAATCGTCAACCCGACGGTGTTTATCGGTAGCATAATCCCTGATATTGGTCAGGCCAACTTCCAAAATCCCTTTTTCTATAGCCCTTTTGAGAATACTGGCCTTGAGGGGGCTATCAAACATTTCGGGGAAAATTGTCAGCACATCAATCCGCATTGTCAATTCTCCTAATCCGCCAAACCCGGCAACAACTTCACCGTGATGCGTTTCTCCTCCAAATTGATGGCTGCTACGCATTCCTTGATTGCCGGCACCAGGATCTCCTGACCTGTTTGCGGGTGAACAATCTGGTAGACATCGTTGCCGCCGGTAGGCAGGACATTTTGCAAATCGCCTAAATACCGGCCTTCCAAGGAATAAACCGGCAGTCCCACCAGCTGAAAAACGTAATAATGTCCCTCAGGCAAGGGATATACTTGATCCGGCGGAATTTTAATCAAATACCCTGCCAGTTTTTCCGCGGCAGACATGTCTGCTATTCCGGCAAAACCGATGATCACCCAGCGTTTGTGATGCCTGACCGACGCAATTTCATATTCAGCCAACCGGCCTTCTTTTTCTAACAACACTCGTTCTCCCTTTTGGAAGCGTTGGGGAAAATCGGTATAAGGTCGGACCTTCACTTCTCCTTTATGGCCTTGGGTTGTCAAAATTTCGCCTATGGTAATCAAAGGCTCTTTCTCTTTATACAATTTCCACTACTACCTTTTTACTTTCTCTGCTAGAGGCCGCTTTGACCACAGTCCGGATGGCTTTGGCAATCCTGCCCTGCTTGCCGATTACTTTGCCCATGTCATCAGGTGCCACTTTCAACTCCAAAATAACGGATTTTTCACCTTCCACCACATTGACGGTAACCTCATCCGGATGATCAACAAGAGCTCTGGCAATATTCTCTACCAGTTCCCTCATTTATAGACCCCCTCTGAACTATTTAGCCGCTTTTTCTTCGGCAATTTTCTTCCAAACCCCGGCCTTCTTTAAGAGAGCCCTGACGGTTTCAGAAGGCTGGGCACCATTCTTCACCCATTTAACCGCCTTTTCCGTATCGATTTGAATCGCTTCCGGCTGGCTGACGGGATTATAGTACCCGATTTCTTCAATAAAACGACCGTCCCTGGGGGAGCGGGCATCAGCTACTACCACCCGGTAAAAGGGAGCTTTCTTGCTGCCCATTCTCCTTAATCTGATCCTTGTTGCCAAAAAATCCACCTCCTCAAGTTCATCTTTATCTAAAGATTACCCTTATTATCTGAATAAGGGAAACTTGAAACCTTTTTTGCCTTTCTTGGCTGCTCCCGCCATCTCGCCCAACTGTTTCATCATTTTTCTGGCTTCCGCAAACTGCTTCAGCAACCGGTTCACATCCTGGACCCGGGTACCGCTTCCCTGGGCGATTCTCCGCTTGCGACTGCCGTTAATAATTTCCGGATTTCGTCTCTCCGCAGGCGTCATGGATTGAATAATCGCTTCCACATGCTGCAGTTCTTTCTCATCCACCTGCAAATTTTTGAGCTGTTTCGCCTGTCCCAAACCGGGCAGCATCCCCAGAATATCTTCTAAGGGCCCCATGGATTTCATTTGATTCAACTGATCCAAAAAATCCTCCAGGGTGAACTCCTGCTGCCTGAGCTTTCGCTCCATCTCCTTGGCCTTGGCCTGATCAAAACTGGCCTGGGCCTTCTCAATCAGGGTTAAAACATCCCCCATTCCCAAAATCCGGGAAGCCATCCGGTCGGGATGGAAGGGTTCCAGGGCATCCAGTTTTTCGCCCATCCCGGCGAATTTAATGGGCCTGCCGGTTACTGCCTTAACCGACAAAGCGGCACCGCCCCTGGTATCCCCGTCCAATTTGGTCATAATAATCCCATCCAGGCCTAGGGTCTGGTGGAAACTTTCCGCCACCGACACCGCATCCTGCCCTGTCATAGCATCAACTACCAGCAGTATTTCATGGGGCTTTACGGCAGTCTTGATATTCTCCAGTTCCTGCATTAATTCCTCATTGATATGCAGCCTGCCGGCGGTATCCAAAACAACCAAGTCATTACCGTGGTTTTGGGCATGGGCCACTGCCTGCCGGGCTATTTCCACAGGACTGACCCGCTCACCCAGGGAAAAAACCGGAATCTCCAGCTTGCCGCCTACCACTTCCAACTGCTTGATAGCGGCCGGCCGGTAAACGTCGCAAGCCACCAGCAGGGGGCGTCTCCCCTGCCTTTTAAAATACCCTGCCAATTTACCTGCGGTGGTTGTTTTACCAGCTCCTTGCAGACCCACCAGCATGATAATCGTCGGCGGTTTCGACGCCAGGGTAATTTTGCTTTGGGTCCCTCCCATGAGAGCCGTTAGCTCCTCATTGACAATCTTGATGACCTGCTGGGCAGGAGTCAGGCTCTCCATCACTTCCTGACCCAAAGCCCTCTCTTTAACGGTAGCGGTAAAATCCTTTACCACCTTATAGTTTACGTCTGCTTCCAACAGGGCAAGCCGGACTTCCCGCATGGCCTCCTGAACATCTTTTTCCGTCAGTTTGCCCTTGCCTTTCAGCTTCTTGAAAGTATTCTGGAGTTTTTCCGCCAAACTGGAAAAAGCACTCATCTTGTCTCTCCTTTACGTCTCCTGGTATACTTCCAGGAGGCTGGTCAACAATTGGTCAGCTCCCCGGAAAAGATCCTCCTGTACCTGGGCCTTTAACAATAATTCCCTTAATTGAGCAACAATTTTTTGTTGTTCAAGATATTTTTCCAAAAAACCTAAAGAAGCCTCATAGTCCTCCAGGGCGTTTTCCGACCGCTTCAACAAATCGTAAACCGCCTGGCGGCTGATTCCGGTCAGGGAAGCAATTTCAGCCAGGGAAAAGTCTTGGTGATAGTACAGCTCCACAAACCGCCGCTGCTTTTCCGTCAGCAGGGAGCCGTAAAAATCATAAAGCCAAGCCATCCTGGTGACTTTATCTAACATTACTTCAGCCCCATGTAAAGTATTTTTGCTTTACAGGGTGATTTTACATAATTACCGTTTCCCTGTCAAGCCTTAATGTTGACCTGTTAATCTATCACTGGCTTCTTTCACTTTCCGGTAAATCTCTTCCTCGTCAAGGGACAATACCTGCCCCTTCTCCACCAGGATCCGCCCGTCGACCATGACCGTATCCACATCGGCAGCCTGTACTGCATAAACCAAATGGGCAACTATATCGTGCCGGGGATAGAGATGGGGCTTTTCCAAATCAACTAAAATCAGATCCGCCTTATAGCCCGCTTTGAGGACCCCCAGATCCTCCAATCCCAAAGCTTTGGCACCGGCTCTGGTGGCCATTTGCAGTGCCTGGTAGGCACTGATCACGGTGGAATCCAGTTTATTGACTTTATGGAGCAAGGCGGCGGCCCGCATTTCACCGAACAAATCCAAATTGTTGTTGCTAGCTGCGCCGTCAGTGCCCAGGGCTACCGTCACTCCTGCCTCCAACATTTCGGGAACCGGGGCAATACCGCTGGCCAATTTCATATTACTTTCCGGATTATGAACCACTTTCACGTTATAATCTCTGAGTATGTTAATTTCGTGGGGTTCCAAGTGAACGCAGTGGGCTGCCGTTACAGGTACTTCAAAGAGCCCTACTTCTTCCATCAACTCTACGGGAAGCTTTCCGTACCGGTTTTTGATCCGCTGCACCTCATCCAGGGTTTCAGCCAAATGAATGTGAATCCCTAACCCTGATTGCTTAGCCTTCTTGACCACTTCTTTCAGGAACTCCGGCGGGCAGGTATAAGGAGCATGGGGGCCAAACATCACCGTGATCCGGCCCTCTTCAAAGCCGTGCCATTTGTCCGCCAGTTCCTCCGTCTCCCGGAGGGCCGCCAAACCCCGCTCTCCTCCGACAATACCCCTGGCCAGGGAGGCCCGCATTCCGCCTTCCTGAACAGCCTGGGCCACTTGCTCCATGAATAAGTACATATCGGCAAAAGTAGTGATTCCTGCCTTCAACATCTCCAGAATGCTCAGTTTGGTGCCCCAGTACACATCTTCCGGTGTGAGATTCGCTTCCAGGGGCCAGATCCGTTGTTCCAGCCACTGCATCAGGGGCAGATCATCAGCATAGCTCCTAAGGAGTGTCATGGCCGCATGGGTATGGGCATTGATTAAGCCCGGCAAAGCCACCTTTCCCGTCCCGTCAATGACTCGCTCCGCTTGAAAATCGCTACTCACCGTTCCCTGCGGTCCCACATGGACAATCCGGCGGCCGGAAACGGCAATTTCCCCGGTAAAATACCGTTCTCCCGGATCAGCCAACTCTTTCTCCATGGGGATGATCACACAATTCTTAATCAGGATCTTGGCCAATGGAATCCCTCCTCCAATTCTAACCTTCCTCACTGAACAAAGCAGACACGAAATCTTTGGCATCAAAGGGTTTTAAATCGTCAATCCCTTCACCGACACCCACGAACTTCACCGGGATCTGCAACTGATCCGCCACGGGAATAATCACCCCTCCTTTGGCTGTGCCGTCCAATTTGGTCAAGACAATCCCCGTCACATTGGCGGCTTCTTTAAAGACCAGGGCCTGTGACAAAGCATTTTGTCCGGTGGTGGCATCAATGACCAGCAATACCTCATGGGGTGTTCCGGACGCCTCCCGATTTAATACCCGGAATATTTTGTTCAGCTCATTCATCAGGTTTTTCTTGTTCTGTAGGCGCCCTGCCGTATCAATGATCAGCACGTCTGCCTGGCGGGATTGAGCTGCCTTCAACCCGTCAAAGGCCACAGCCGCAGGATCAGAACCTTCCTGGTGTTTAACCAATTCTACACCGCTTCGCTCTGCCCAGATTTCCAACTGTTCGATGGCTGCCGCCCTAAAGGTATCTGCCGCGGCCAGGAGTACCTTTTTCCCTTCACTCTTGAAATTGGCGGCCAATTTGCCGATGGTGGTGGTTTTACCTGCTCCGTTGACACCTACCACCATGATCACCGTTAGCCCGTCCTCCTGGAAGTTAAGGCTGCTATCTTTGGCACTCAAAATATTCTCTATTTCTTCCTTTAGAATATCTTTAACTTCCTCACCGCTGGTTGCCTTTCTTTCCTTGGCAGATGCTTTTACTTGTTCCACCAATTTTAAGGTGGTCTCCACTCCTACATCACTTTGGATCAAAATTTCTTCCAATTCTTCATAGAATTCCTCATCGATTTTGGTCCTGCCCGTCACCAGCGTATTGACCTTATCCACAAAACCTGCCCTGGTTTTCGCCAAGCCTGCTTTCAATTTCTCAAAAAATCCCACATCAAAAACCCCCTTAAAAAGATAAGGCTAAGGTCTTTCCGACCCCAGCCTCATAATTTTACCACAAGCCCTAGACCAGCTCAATGGGTTTACACAATCCGGTGTATTCCTGGGCAATCCCAAATTTCCGATTCCTGATGTCCGCTTCCGCTTCGGGAGTACCTGCCTCGAAGAAAGCCAGGTTCAATTTTTCATCCTCATCAGCCAGCCGGTAAAGACGGTCCTCTACTTCAATGACGGTAGCTCCTTTGATCTCACCGTCCTGATCATGGCCTATAGCCACAATGGGCCGTCCCCAGGTACCGGGGCCGGCGCTGGCATCTCCCACATGCATGACACCGGTTCCTCCGGGATGGGTGTGGACAATCACCGCATTGGGGGGCAAAAGCTCTCCGTAGATTTCCCGGAGGGACTTGCCCTCAATATCCGCCGCACTGGAAGCCATCAACCTGGCAGGTACAAACCCCATACCTCCTGCGATGATTTTCCCTAAAGGCTGGACTGTTCCCTGCTCATCCAATAATCCCATCACGGACACCTCACGTCCCTGACCGATAGAGATAGATTTGGCCACCAATTCTTTGGCCAATTCCCCGTTCAAAGCCTCTACCTTTCTTCTGGGTAGACGCCAATAGTCCTTCCGGGACGCCAGGCAGACCGGCGGTTTTTCAGGTAGATCCACCGTTTCCAGGCTTTCACTTAATTCCAGGTAAGCCAACCCCAATTCATTGGTCTTGCGCAGGACCTCTCTTTCCGCTTCCATGGTATCAGTGTCCAAAGTTTCCAGGTTAAGTTTCTCTGCCTCCGTAGCCAAATCATAATGGCGGGGCTTGGGCATCATCAGGCCAATTCCGGCTACCCCGTCATTCTTTACTCCGATACTGACCACCGGCAAATTGAAAAAATCCACTCCCGTCACATCGGTGATCAGTCCCGTTTTACCGGGACGAGTCGTGATAAACACGGCATTCTCCGGCAATTGTTTCAAACCTTCAATAATGGAATTATGCTCCATCACTGCCACTTTTCCCAATAAAACCCGTAAGGGAATACCGCTTAAGCCCCCATCCACCAATTCCGTATGAGAAGAAATATAGCCGTCTTCATCCACAAAACCGAAACAGCCCACATTTCTTCCCTGTCCTAAGGCTCTGGTCCGCTCAACCATTTGCTCCACCAGGAAATGGGCAATGCCTTTGATTTCTTTCACAATACCCCTCCTCTGATCCTCTTTAGTTTTCCCTTTGGACAGAGGAGTATGCGATCCTAACCAACTTCCGCCGCTGGCGTCAGCCGGACGGACACCAACCGGGAAACCCCGGATTCCTCCATGGTCACCCCATAGAGAGCGTCGGCTGCTTCCATAGTTCCCTGGCGGTGAGACACCAGAATAAACTGAGTCTGCTGGGCAAACTGCCTTAAGTATTTGGCCACCCGGTCCACATTGGTCTCATCCAAATTAGCTTCAATTTCATCCAGTACACAGAAGGGGCTTGGTTTCACCTTCAGCAAGGCAAACAGAAGGGCAGTAGCTGTCAAAGCCCTTTCCCCTCCAGACAGCAGGGATAAGTGCTGCATTTTCTTCCCGGGAGGCTGGGCAATGATCTCTATGCCGCATTCCAACAGATTATCTCCATCCGTTAACTCCAATGCTGCTTTGCCCCCATCGAAGAGATAAGCAAATACCTCCTGAAAAGCGTTCTCCACTTCCTTAAATGTCTGCCTAAATCTTTGGCCCATGATCTTTTCCATTTCCGCAATAATTTTGAACAACCCTTCCCTGGCCTCCAACAGGTCTTCTTGCTGGTTCTTGAGAAACCGGTAACGTTCTTCCAGCTTCTGATACTCGGTCATGGCGTTGGGATTGACCAAACCAAGACCGTCGATCATTTTTCGCAAACTCCTGACCCGGTTCTCCGCCTCCCGCCGGGAAGTTAACTGCACCTGCTTTTCTTTCGCTTCCTCCCAGGTCAATTGAAATTTTTCCCCGAGTCTGCCCACGGCATTATCCCATTCCACTTCCAACCGGGTCAGCTGCATGGCCACCTGGTGATGCTGTTCTTTCAAATCTTTAAGTTCCTTGGCCAACTGCCCTACTTGCCTTTCCAAGCCAATCACATCAGCCTGGGCCTCCTGTACCTGGACGGCCAGGTTCTTTAGCCGGCCGTCCATCCGGTGACATTCATGGAGCAACAGGTGCTCCTGTTCCTCCAACTGAGCCAAAGATTGATTAAGCAACCCTTTCCGCTCAACCAATTGGTTTAATTCCCGTTTCAAGCGTTCACTTGCTTCCAGGGCTTCCTGGTGATTTTGCCGGTAATAACTCAGAGAACTTTCCAGGGAGCGCAACTTCTCCCGGTGAGCGGCCAACTGAACTTTCTGCTCCGTCAAGCGGTTTGTCAAAGACCGGATCTGTTCCTCAAGGCGGGCTCCTTTAGCTTTGTTTTGCCCCAGTTGCCGGCTGATCTCCTCCCTTTCCGCTACGGCAACAGCCTTTGCTTGTTCCACTTCAGCCAGTTGGCGTTGCCACCGGCTCTCTTCCGTCACTAGCTGTTCTTCCTCCCAACGGCCCTGTTCCATTAACTTTTGCTGCTGAGCCAACTCCCCTTTCAGCCTGCTTCTTTCTCCTTCCCGGCGGGCGATCTCCATTTCCAGCCTACTGCTTTCTTCACCCAGCTGCTGCCATTGCTTTTCCAGGTCAGCTTTATGCTCCAGCATTTCCCGAAGCTTTTGCTGAAGTTCCCTCTCCTTGGCTTCCAATTTACGCAACTGGTTTTTCTGTTCCCCAATCTCCCGGTTTCTGCCTAAAAGACCGCTTCCCACTTTCTTGTGGCTGCCTCCCGTCAGGGATCCTCCGGGAAACAAGATG